>JAQGKH010000190.1 GCA_028290225.1 Devosia sp.
CCGAGCGAGATGCACTGGAACTGGGGCCTGGTCGCGGCGCTGGGTACGGTGGTGTTCGGCTCGCTCGCCACCGTGCAGACCCGGGCGCTGGCGGGGGAAAACACCACGGTGCTCATGGTGTTCTATACGGTTGGGCTGACGGTGTTCACCGCCCTGCCGGCGCTGTGGGCCTGGCAGCCGGTTGCCACCGGGGATTGGCCGCTGCTGCTGGCGGTGGGCGTGCTCGCACAGACCGGCCAGTATTGCTATCTGCGTGCCTACCAGAGCAATCCGGCCAATCTGCTGGCGCCCCTGGGGTATCTGTCGATCGTGTTGGCGAGCGCTGCAGGCTTTGTGGCCTTTGGCGAAATCCCGAGCCCGAGCACGATTGTGGGGATCGCCATCATCATCGGCGCCTTGCTGCTGACGTCCCGGCTGGATCGGCCCAGGCCAGCGGCGGTGCCCTGAACCCCTGCCCAAGCAAAAACCCCCGGCCGAAGACCGGGGGTTCACCGCAATGGTGGCGGCACGGTTCGCGCAGGGAGGACCGCGCGAACCGCATGGGCGCTAGCCCGGCCGCCGGGCCGGCTGAAGCAGGTTGGCCATCAGGCGGAAGGCGCCTGGGGTCAGCTTGTCGAGCTGGTGATGCAGGATAAGGCTGGTATGGGTGTGGCGCCCCTGGCCGATCTCGGCTGACAAGAGCGAGCCGGCCAGCGGCTCCTCGCCCGGATCGCTCATGGCCAGCAGCGCCTTATAGGCCGGGTCCCATTCGGAGGCGAAATACAGCCCGCGTTCCTTGTCCCAGTTCGCCCAATCTTCCGGCCCGATCGTGTTGGGATAATTGAGCAGCGGATGATCGGGCTCGAGCACCTCCACGGGCGCCTCGGCATCGGTGACGCGATAGCGGATGGAAGGCGAGCCGATGGTGAGCGGCGCCAACGGCACGGTTTGCGGATCCCAGCCATCGGAAGGACGGTGATACAGCGTCACCAGATGCCCCCCATTGCGCACCCAGTCGTGCACGCCGGGCAAGGCTGCTACCAGATCGTCGCGACGCCCGAAGCTGAAAATGCCGACCACCAGCGTATCGAGGTCGCGGTAAGCGCCCGCTTCCATGTCGGCGGGGGTCAGTTCGGTCAGCGCTACGCCGAGGCGCTTGAGCCAGGTGGCTACATTGTCATTGCCGCCCCCGATATAGCCGATCCGGCCTTCGGGAATGACTGCCTCCACCGACTGCACCGGCACCGCCACTTCGGTGGGCACCACCGAGCGGCCGATATGGGGATAGCTGAAGACATTGATGGCAAAGGCCGGCTTGCCAAGGAGCTGTGGTGCGATAGTGATGCGCGCCGTGCCCGGATCGGCCGGCGGCGCCAGCTCGAAGGTACCAGCCGCGCTGCCGGTCTGGCCCGTCGGGGTCATGCTCCAGCCCTCGGGCAGGTCGAACCGGAGATCGGCAGTGGTGCCACCCGCCACAACGGCGCTCATTTCCACCGGCTTGAGCTCGGTTTCCGTGTTGAACACCACGGCATCGGGCTTGAGTTCCAGCGAGGCCTGAGGAAGCACCCGCAGCGCGTCCTCCAGGTCAATATCGAGCACCGCCGCATAGCCCGAGATGTGCGCGGTCAGCCGCACAAAGGCATCGCCATTACCCCCCAGCGGATCGAACTGCTCGGTCAGCGGGTTAGTCAGGGCGGCATCGGCGGCGACATTGACGGTCACGCCATCCTCGGCCGGGGCGCCGCTGGCGATGCCCTCGCGGGCCACCACTTCCACCCCATCAAGGGTGACGGCTGCCGGCGCATCGACGATGGCCTTGACGACGATCTCCTCGCCCGGGCGCAGATCGGCGCCATCGGTATAGGCGCGAATCTGCATGCCGGCCGCGGTGGCCAGCGCCAGATCGGTTTCCCGGATCTTGCGGCTGAGGCGGTGCGCTACCTGGTCCTGCAGTTCGGGCGGCACGGCGCCTTGCGCCTGCTTGAGTGCCTTGCCGATTTCCACCAGCTTGCCGGTGACGCCGACGGGGTCGCCATAATCGGCCACGGCTTCCTCGATCAGCCCCTGGGCGTTGCGCAGGGCGTCGGCGGCAGCGACGGGCATGCCGTCGAGTTCGGCGATCTGCCCCACGGTGGCGATCAACCCTTCGCGGATATCCTGTTCGGGCTGGCCCGCCTGGCCGATCGACGCCCAGCTCAGATTGATCGGCCATTCGGTTTGCGGGTCCGGGCGCCAGCGGCCCATGCCCTGGGTCAGGTGGCAGGAGCGCGACCATTCCCCCATCTGGGGGAAGGTGGCGCCCGAAATCGGGTCGCGCTCGGGCGCCTTGATCACGAGGGTTGTGGGTGGGGGCGGGGTTTCATCGTCGTAAACGCCGCCACCGCCGCCCCAGGCGGGCTGATAAATCTTGGGCACCGTCCAGGGCTTGAGCCCGGCAGCGATCTGCTCGGGAAATTCTTCGGCATTGCCCGAAAGGTCGGCCACGATAAAGGTCGCGACATTGGCAGCGCGATGGTGTCCGTGCTGGCCGCCCACATCAAGGAAGCAGTTCATGATCACATCGGGCTTGTAGTGGCGCACTGCCCAGGTCATGCGCTCGATCACCCGGTCCCGGCCCCAGCGATCGATGGTGGCATTGGGATCCTTGGAAAAGCCGAAATCGTGCATGTGATCGTGGTGACCCTGGCTGCCAAAGGCCAGCGAGGCATCGAGCGATCGGGAGGCCTCGGTCATTTCGCGGGTGCGCAGCACGCCCAGCACCGAGCCCAGTTCGGGGCCGATGGCATTCTGTCCGCCTTCGCCGCGGGTGATGCAGTAGAGGACCGGACGGATGCCATAGACATGGCGCAGCGCCGCCAGCATGGCGCTCGGCTCGTCATCGGGATGGGCCCCGGTGGTCATCAGGGTCACGGTGGAGGTCAGCCGCTCGAGCTGACGGTAGAGCTTGATGAGCGCGGGCTCGCTTTGCTGCTGCGCGATCAGGTCCAGGTCCGATGCGGGCGCTGCCCAGGCCGGGATCTGCGTCGCCGCCAGCAATGGGGGCACCGATGCGATAAAAGTTCGACGGGTCAATCGAGTCATCTAGTCGTCCTCTCCTTGACTGCCACGCCCAACCCCTCCGGCCGACCGTGTGACAGTTGCACGGCAGCTTGGGGGCCCAATTAACTCAACTCAAGTGTGTTAATCGGCTTTTTTGCCAGAGGTGAAACCGCGATGCGGCCATCGCCCCTCAAGCGCCGGCGTCAGGTGTTGGGCCAGGGGTTCTGGCGCAGCCGCTCGACGGCATAGCCGTGGAACGTGGCCGGCGCGAAATGCAGGCTCGCCCCGACCCGGACCATCAGACCAAAGAAGTGGGACGGCAGTTCGGCATCCTCGAGCGGGCGGAACACCAGGTTCTCGTTGCCGGTTTCGCTGTAGGCGCCGATCGAGGTGGTGATGGCGACGTGGTAGCCGGTGCGGGCCAGCTCCACCAGCATGGCATTGGAGCCGACTTCCAGAACCGGCATCTTGAGCAGGTTCAATTCTTCCAGCAATGGATCGATGGCTTCGCGGATCGACAGTCCGGCCTTGCCGATGGCCACGGGGTGGGCAAAGCAATCGGCGAGCCGCAGTCGCGGAACCTGGGCCAGCGGATGGTCGCGCACCATCAGGGCACCCACCAGCACCTCGTGCTGGGTGGACATCTGCACCAGGCGCGGCGGTCCGGTCACAAAGGCAAAGCCGATATCGACATGCTCGTCATCGAGTTGCTTGATCACATCCGAGGAGGAGGTGACGGTGACATCGACATGGATGGTGGGGTAGCGCGCCATGAAGCCCGAGATCAGCTGGGGCAGCACGAAAAGGCCGATGGTTTCGGAGGTGGCAATGCGCACCGTGCCCGTTTTCAGGCCCCGCAGCATGTCGAGTTCGGAAATTGCTGCCTCGATGGGCGCCGACAGGCGGCAGACATGCCGGTACAGCACCTCCCCGGCGGGGGTCAGGCGCATGCGGCGGCCGTCCCGCTGGAACAGGCTCATGTCGAGGGCGTCTTCCAGCTGGGCAATCTGGCGGGAAATTGCCGAGGACGCGACATTGAGCCGGCGCGAACATTCCCGCACCGACAAGGTTTCGGCCACAGCGCGAAAATAGATCATGGCAGGCTGGTAAAGCAGCCGGGTCAGCAGCTGCGTCGACAAGGTCCGGGCGCCAGCGCGTGGCGCGTCCTCCCCCACACCGAAAGGCGTTTCCTGCTCGTCTCCTGCTGCCAAGCTGGCGTCCTCGCTGCTGCCGTTTTGAGAACAATGTGCGCTGAAATCTGAAATTGCAAGCGCACTCGCGATAGTGGATTATCCCTGTCGAACAGTGCCGGTCGGCACGACCAGTGTGATGCGACAGGAGGAATCACATGAGCTTCGCGTTTTCCGAGGGCAATCCCGTCGAGGATCTGTCCAAGCTGCACAAGCCCCCGTTCGATACCAATCGGCTGGACCGGCTGATGGAGGAAGCCAATCTCGACGCCCTCCTCGTCACCTCCAAGCACAGCATCCAGTATCTGCTGGGCGGCTACCGCTTCTTTTTCTACGATTTCATGGATGCGCACGGGCTCAGCCGCTACCTGCCGTTTTTTGTTTACATCAAGGGCAAGCCGCTCGATTCGTCCTATGTGGGCGCACCAATGGAGCGCTACGAAAAGCAGCTGGGCAGCTTCTGGGTATCCAATCTCGATCTCAAGAACTTCAAGAGCCCCGGCTTTGCCGCAGCGGCGGCCGAACAGCTCAAGCGCATGAATGGCGGCAAGGGCCGGATCGGCATTGAAGTGGGCTTCATGCCCATCGATGCCTATAACGTGCTCACCGAACAGCTGCCCGACGCCGAGCTGGTGGATGGCACCTTCACGCTGGAAATCCTGCGGGCGCTCAAGACCCCCGAGGAGCTCGAACTCGTGCGCCTGGCTTCCGAGAAGGTGGTGGATGCCATGCTCGCGGTGATGTCGAGCCATGGGCCCGGCACCACCAAGCGCGAATTGTTCGAAGCGCTGCGCCGCGAGGAAACCAATCGCGGCGTGAAGTTCGAATATGCCCTGACCAATATGGGCGTTGCCTTCAACCGTGCTCCCTATGACCAGGTGTGGCAGGAAGGGGAAACGCTGGCCCTCGATTCCGGCGGTAACTACAAGGGCTATATCGGCGACCTGTGCCGCATGGCTTATCCCGGCACGCCCGACCAGGAACTGGTTGACCTGCTGGGCCAGGTCGAGGAAGTCCAGCAGGCGGCCCGCAAGGGCCTTCGCGCCGGTGTGCGCGGCGGCGATATCTTCGAGTGGGCCAATGACGCGCTCGCCCGGTGCTCGGCCAAGGACAAGATGTTCTTTTCGGCCCATGGCATGGGCATTGTAAGCCACGAAGCCCCCTGGCTGATGCCCAATGCGGTGCCGACCTATCCGGCCTATCACCGCGACAAGCCGCTGGAAGCAGGGATGGTGGTTTCCATCGAAACCGAGCTGCACCACACCGGCCGCGGCTTCATCAAGCTGGAAGACACGGTGGCGATCAAGCAAGACGGCTTTGAAGCCTATGGCGATCATGGCCGCGGCTGGAACATCGCCGGCCAGTAATTGTTGCGCACCGATGCCGGCTCCCGGTTGCACGAGGAGCCGGCATGGGTACATTCACCGCACCATTCTCCCCAGCTGAATCGAGATTTGTGATGACCGGGCCCTTCAAGTACAGCGCGCATCTGGGATATCTCTTTACCGAGATGCCCTTCCGCGAACGCATCGGGGCCGCCCGGCAGCATGGCTTTCCGGCGATGGAGCATCCCGCGCCCTATGACAACGCCTCCGCAACCGAGCTGGCGGCCTGGCTCGCCGAAGCCGGGCTGGTTTATACCCAGTTCGGGCTTTATGCCGGCGATGCCAAGCGCGGCGAAAAGGGGCTGGGCATCTTTGCCGAAAGGCGGGACGAGTTCCGCGACAGCGTCACGGCGGGCCTTGATTACGCCCAAACCATCGGGGTGCGCATGGTGCATGCCATGGCCGGGGTGCTGCCCCCCGGCGAGCGCAGCCAGGCCCATTGGGATTGCTACATCGACAATCTCACCTATGCGGCACAAGCCGCCAATGCCCGCGGCATGACGATCCTGGTGGAAGCCATGAGCGCCGCAGCCGTTCCCAACTATTATATCGACACGCCCGATCTTGGAGCCAAGGCGATTGCCGCGGCCGGGCAGCCCAATATCCGCCTCCTGCTCGATGTGTTCCACACCGCCAGCGCGGGGCTCGACATTTTCGAGCAGATCGAACGGCACGCGCCATTGCTGGGCCATGTGCATATCGCCGATTATCCCGGCCGGCACGAACCGGGGACTGGCACGTTAGACTTTGATGCCATCCGGGCCGCGCTGCAGGCAGTGGGCTATCGCGGTTGGCTTGGATGCGAATATATCCCGGCGGGGCCGACCGAGGACGGCCTGGGCTGGTACCGGGACATTCTGGCCCCCGCGTCGTGAATTTCGTGGCGGCCTGAACCCTCAGGCAATCGTCAAACCAGGATCGAGCCCGCCCGGCTCGACGAGAGGAAACACCATGAGCTCCAAACTCGCCCAGCTGCGCCAGATGACCACCGTGGTTGCCGATACCGGTGACATCGAAGCGGTCCGCCAGCTCAAGCCGATCGACTGCACCACCAATCCGAGCATCGTGCTCAAGGCGCTATCCACGCCCATGTTCGAGGATGTGTTCGCCGAAGCGCTGGCCTGGGGCGCGACGCAGAACGGGGCCGAGCACGCCATTGTCCAGGCGATTGCCGACCGGCTGGCGGTTTCGGTGGGCTCGGCGCTGGCCGGTGAGGTCCCGGGCTATGTTTCCACCGAGGTGGATGCCGATCTGTCCTTTGATGTGGAGCGCTCGCTGCGCCGCGCCCGGCACATCATTGCCGATTACGAGGCGCGTGGCATCGGGCGCGAGCGCATTCTGATCAAGCTGGCGGCGACCTGGGAAGGCATCCGCACCGCCGAAGTGCTGCAGCGCGAGGGAATCGACTGCAATCTCACGCTGATCTTTTCGCGCGCCCAGGCCATTGCCTGCGCCGACGCCGGCGTGTTCCTGATTTCGCCCTTTGTGGGCCGCATCATGGATTGGCATGCCAAGGCAAGCGGCAAGACCTATGGCCCCGAGGAAGATCCGGGCGTGCTCTCGGTGCGCTCGATCTACAACTACTACAAATCCAATGGCATCGGCACCATCGTGATGGGCGCATCCTTCCGCAATGCCGGGGAGATCGAAGCGCTCGCAGGGTGCGACCGCCTGACCATCTCGCCCGCGCTGCTGAGCGAACTCGACAGCACCCAAGGGGTGCTGGAGCGCAAGCTTTCGCCCGAAACGGCCGCCAAGGTCGAGCCGATCGTGATGGACGAGCAAAGCTTCCGCTGGGCCATGAACGAGGACGCCATGGCGACCGAAAAGCTCGCCGAAGGCATCCGCGGCTTTGCCAAGGACATGCATGCGCTGCGCGACCTGGTGCGGCAGCGCCTGCAAAGCCGCGCCGCCTGAGACCCGGCTGGACTGTTTGGAAGTGGAGTGAGTTGTGAAGCAGAACGATCATCAAGACGGCGAGGCCACGCTGATCCAGCGTGGCAGGAACGCTGCCCAGGCCGGCATTCGCGCCTTGTTCGACGCGGACCCCGAGCGTTTTCAATCGTTCTCGGCTCGCCTCGATGACCTGACGCTCGATTATTCCAAGACCGCGCTGTCGCTCGAGGATCGGGCGGCCCTGCTGGCCTTTGCCGAGGCCCGCGGGCTGCCAGAGCGGCGCCGGGCGATGTTTGCGGGCGAGCGCATCAACGTGACCGAAGATCGTTCGGTGCTCCATGTGGCGTTACGGGGCACGGTTGGGGATGGCTATGCCGCCGATGGCGTGCCGGTCGGCGCGGATGTCGAGGCCGTGCTTGCGGCCATGTCCCGGTTCAGTGCCGGGATCCGCAGCGGCACTATCCAGACCTTTGGCGGGGGCCGGTTCACCGATGTGGTCAATATCGGGATCGGCGGCTCCGATCTGGGCCCGGTTCTCGCAACCTCGGCGCTGGCGCCCTATCACGACGGACCACGCACCCATTTCGTGTCCAATGTGGACGGCGCCCATATCGCTGATATCCTCAAGGCGCTGGACCCGGCCACAACCCTCTTCATCATTGCTTCCAAGACCTTCACCACCATCGAAACGATGACCAATGCCGAAACGGCGCGCCGGTTCATCGTCGATGCATTGGGGGAAGCGGCCGTGGGGGCGCATTTCTGCGCGGTGTCCACGGCGCTCGACAAGGTCGAGGCCTTCGGGATCGGGCGGGAACGTGCCTTTGGGTTCTGGGACTGGGTGGGGGGCCGTTACTCCATCTGGTCGGCAATCGGTTTGCCGCTGATGCTGGCCATCGGCCCCGATGCGTTCCGCCAACTTCTGGCGGGGGCGCGTTCCATGGATCTGCATTTCCGCAATGCGCCGCTCGAGCAGAACCTGCCGGTGCTGCTGGGCTTGGTGGGCTGGTGGCACCGGGTGGCGCAGGGCTACTCGTCGCGCGCGATCATCCCCTATGACCAGCGGCTGGCGCGCCTGCCCGCTTATCTGCAGCAGCTCGACATGGAGTCCAATGGCAAGCGCGTCGGGCTGGATGGCGTCCCCGTCAGCTCTCCCACCGGCCCCGTGGTCTGGGGGGAACCGGGCACCAATGGGCAGCATGCCTTTTTCCAGCTGCTGCACCAGGGCACCGACATCATCCCGATCGAATTCATCCTCGCTGCCCATTCGCACGAGCCGGCATTGCAGCAGCATCAGGACCTGCTGGTCGCCAACTGCCTGGCGCAAAGCGAAGCCTTGGTGAAGGGCCGCAGTGCGGAGGAAGCCAAAGCGCAGTTGCTGGCGGCGGGGCGCAGCGAGGCCGAAGCCGAACGCATCGCTCCCCATCGCGAGTTCACCGGCAACCGACCCACGATCACGCTCACCTATGCCAGGCTCGATCCGTTCGCGCTGGGCCGCCTGATCGCGCTTTATGAGCATCGGGTGTTCGTGGAAGCGGCCTTGTTCGGCATCAATGCCTTTGATCAATGGGGCGTGGAGCTGGGCAAGGAACTGGCCGGCGCCTTGGTGCCCCTGGTGCGCGGGGATGCTGGGGCGGCGGCAGCCAGCGTTTACACCAAGGGGCTCCTCGCCAACCTGGAGCGCCTGAAATCCGCCTGAGGGTGG
>JAQGKH010000152.1 GCA_028290225.1 Devosia sp.
TTTCGACCCCGGCGCGGCGCTTCTCGAGGCTTTCGAGATCGGCCAGCATCAGTTCGGTTTCGACCACTTCGGCATCGGCGAGCGGATCGACCTTATTGGCGACGTGGATGATGTTGCCGTCTTCAAAGCAGCGCAGCACATAGGCAATGGCATCGCATTCGCGGATATTGGCAAGGAACTGGTTGCCGAGGCCCTCACCCTTGGAGGCGCCTTTCACCAGACCCGCAATATCCACAAAGCTCATGCGCGCCGGCAGCACGTTCGCCGACTTGCCGATAGTGGCAAGCTTTTGGAGGCGCGCGTCGGGCACGGGCACATCGCCCACATTGGGCTCGATGGTGCAGAACGGGAAATTGGCGGCGGCGGCGGCAGCAGTGCGCGTCAGCGCATTGAAAAGGGTCGACTTACCGACATTCGGCAGGCCGACAATGCCCATCTTGAAACCCATGGGAAACTCCGGAAATCTGTTGCCTCCACTTGGGTCGGAATGGCCGGGAAGTCAATGCAGGCGAGCCATGCCGGACGGCGGAAGCAGCCTTGCCCGCGGCTGATCGCTCGATATAGCCTTCCGCCACCCGAAGCTCACAGGAAAGCTTGAATGACCCCAATCGTGCTCGTTCCAGGGCTGCTGTGCACCGCCGAGATCTTTGCGCCGCAAGCCATGGCCCTTTGGCTCCAAGGGCCGGTGACGATCGCTTCAACCTTGACGGGCGATACGATCGCGGAGATGGCCGGGGCGATCCTGGCGGCAGCACCGCCGCAGTTCGCGCTCGCGGGCATCTCCATGGGTGGCTATATCTGCCTCGAAATCATGCGGCAGGCGCCCGAGCGGGTGATCAAGCTGGCTCTGCTGGACACGTCGGCGCGCCCTGACACGCCCGAGCAAACCGCCACCCGGCGGGAGCGGGTGGCACGGGCGCAGGCCGGAGAGTTCGAGGCCGTGGTGGCGGAGGCGACCGAGGCGACGCTGCATCCGGACCGGCAGAGCGATCCAGTCTTGCGCGAGATGAACCTGCGAATGGCCCGGGGTGTGGGCCTAGAGGGCATGGTTCGACAGCAGGAAGCCATCATTGCGCGGATCGACTCGCGGCCAAGTCTTGGCGCAATAAATGTGCCGACACTGGTGCTGGTGGGCGACAGTGATCCGCTGACGCCACCGGAGCGGGCGCGCGAGATAGCCGAAGCTATCGCGGGTGCCGAACTCGTCGTGGTGCCCAATTGCGGGCATGCCTCGACCATCGAGCAGCCGGAAGCGGTGAACGCGGCGCTGGTGCGATGGATCAAAGCCTAGCGAATTGGGCAGTGGCCCCGTTATTCCTTGTTGCCCAGCAAGCGCTTGAGCATATCGGCCATAGGGCCCGATGTGGGAAGTTTCGCCTGGGGTTGGGCTGGGCTGGCCTGGCGAATATGGGATTGCGCCTTGGGCGCAGCTTTGGTCGCTGCTGCTGGCTCATCGCCTCGGGTGGCGAGGGCGAGCTTGTTCATGAAGCCGCTATCGTCGCCGGCCAGCAGCATGCCGATATTGGCGGCCAGGGCATCGAGCAGGGGCTCGAGCCAGGCTGCATCGGCCTTGCTGAAATCGCCCAGCACATGGTGAGTGACCAGATCCTTGGAGCCGGGATGGCCAATGCCAAGGCGCACGCGCTTGTAGTTCGGCCCGATTTGGGGATCGATGGAGCGCAGGCCGTTATGGCCGCCATTGCCACCGCCGATCTTGACCCGCACCTTGCCCGGGGCAAGATCGAGCTCATCGTAAAGCACGGTGATCTCGGCAGGATCGAGCTTAAAGAACTGGGCGACCTGCTGCACGCTGTCACCTGATTTGTTCATGAAGGTCTGCGGCTTGAGCAACATGACGCGCTGCCCATCGATGGTGGCTTCCGACAATAGCCCCGCATGCTTGCTCTTCCAGGGACCGGCATTGTGCCGCCGCGCGAGGGCGTCGATGGCCATGAAGCCGATATTGTGCCGGTTGCCGGCATATTGGTTGCCGGGATTACCAAGGCCGACGAGGAGGGGCATGAGGCACTCCTAAACAAACGAGGCGACCCGGGGGCCGCCTCGATGAGCTAACATGGCAGCATTCACCAGCCTATCAGGCAGTGGCTGCATCACCGGCATCGGCCTCGCCGCCTTCAGACGACTTCAGCGCCGAAGGAGCAACGATGGTGGCGATGGTGAAATCGCGGTCGGTGATGGTGGGGCTCACGCCAGCGGGGAGCTGGACGGCCGAGATGTGGATGGAATCACCGATTTCCGAACCGCTGAGATCAACGACGATCTCCTCGGGGATGGCATCGGCGGGAGCCAGCACTTCAACGGTGTGACGCACCACATTGAGGGTGCCGCCGCGCTTCAGGCCAGGGCTCTGCTCTTCGTTGATGAAAGTGACATGCACTTCCACCTGAAGCTTGGAGTTGGCGCCGACGCGGAGGAAATCCACGTGCATGGCAAAATCCTTGACGGGATCGAGCTGGTAGTCGCGCGGGATCACATGGTGGATGGTGCCGTCGACGTCGAGATCGATGACGTGGCTGAGAAAGCCGCCAGCATAGATGTTCTTCATCGCGTCTTTGTAGGCGATCGAAATGGTGACGGGGGGTTGTTTGTCACCGTAGATAACAGCGGGAACGAGTCCCTGACGACGCAGTTCGCGAGCGGCCCCCTTGCCCACTCCCTCACGCGCCTGTGCCTTGAGCACCTTGGTCTCAGCCATGGAATTTCCATTCATGGGTTGGTGTATGCGTCCTTACAACAGCATACGCGCTCGTCCTCCAGGGGTGACGAGCGCTTCATGGGCGGGCTATAGCGGAAAGCCGGAAGGGGAGCAAGCCGCCCGACTGCTTTGGCTCAGTCGAACAGGCTGGAAACGCTTTGCTCGCTTGCCGTGCGCGCAATGGCTTCACCGATCAGGGGCGCGATGGTCACACGGCGGATATTGCCGGCATTGCGCTGAGCTTGGGTTTGCTCGATCGAATCGGTGATCACCAGTTCCTTGAGCTTGCTGGTGGCGATGCGCTCGGAGGCGCCTTCAGACAACACGCCGTGGGTGATATAGGCGGAGACTTCCTTGGCGCCAGCGTTCAGCAGGGCCTCGGCGGCGTTGATCAGGGTACCACCGCTATCGACGATGTCGTCGATCAACAGGCAAGAATGACCGGAAACATCGCCGATGATGTTCATCACTTCCGATACGCCGGCGCGGGGGCGCCGCTTGTCGACGATGGCGAGATCCGCCCCGATGCGCTGGGCAATGGCGCGAGCTCGGGCGACGCCGCCAACGTCAGGCGAAACGATCATCAGGTTCTTGGTGTCGTAATGCTCGTCAATGTCGCGCGTCATCACCGGCGCCGAATACAGATTGTCGGTCGGAATATCAAAGAAGCCCTGGATCTGGGCGGCGTGCAGATCGAGCGTGATGACACGATTGACGCCGGCGCCGGTGATCAGATTGGCCACCAGCTTGGCCGAGATCGGCGTGCGACCCGCGGCACGGCGGTCCTGCCGGGCATAACCGAAATAGGGCAGCACGGCCGTGATCCGGCGCGCCGATGAGCGGCGCAGCGCATCGGTGAGGATCAGCAATTCCATCAGGTTATCATTGGCGGGAAAGCTGGTCGACTGGAGGATGAACACATCCTCGCCGCGCACATTCTCATGAATCTCCACATAGACTTCCTTGTCAGCGAAGCGCTTGACGGTGCAGTCGGTCAGCGGAAGTTCAAGATATGAGGCGACGGCTTGAGCGAGGGCACGGTTGGAGTTGCCGGTGACCAGCTTCATGGGGCGCGATCCTGTCTCAACAGCCCAGGGAGGGGCTACCAGTTTCGGGCGGAGCTTTAACGGCTGCGGCCCGAACTCGCAACGCTCCATATTGATGATGGATAAGAAGATTTAGCCAAGGCCGATGATTGCGATCTGGCGGCCGGTGCGAGTGCCGGCATGCGTGGCAAAGCGGTGGGAAAAATAGCGCTGCGGATCGGCATAGGTGCAGCCGCCCACCTTGTCGAGCGTGTGGACTCCAGTCGCAGCGAGCTGATCGGCAACAAAGCCGGGCAGATCGAAATGAACCTTGGCGCCGGGCGGTTGGGTGAAGCGGTGGGTGCTGTGGGGGTGCAGCGCGAGGAAATCGGCCATGAACGTGTCCCCGACCTCGTAGTTCACGCCGCTGATGGTGGGGCCAATGGCGGCGATGATCCGGCCGGGCTCGGCGCCCAGCACGACCATGGCTTCGAGCGTCGTAGCAATGATGTTGTCGGCGGCGCCGCGCCAGCCGGCATGGATTGCACCAACAACGCCAGCAATCGGGTCGGCGAGCAGGATAGGGGTGCAGTCGGCAGTAAGGATGCCCAAAGCGATACCGGGACGGGCGGTGACCATCGCGTCGGCTTCGATGCGCGGGCCGGTATGCGGGCCGGTGATGGTGATAACGCGGGCGGAATGGGTTTGCTTGACCAGTGCCAGGCGATGCGGCTCAAACCCGAGCGCGGCAGTAACCAATCTGCGGTTGTCGCCCACGACTTCGGGGTCATCGCCAACGCTTTCCGCCAGGTTCAGGCTGGCAAAGGCGCCCTGGGACAGCCCGCCTTCACGCCCGAA
>JAQGKH010000258.1 GCA_028290225.1 Devosia sp.
GGGATCGCTGGCGGCGCGCAGCCTTGGCCGTTCGCTTGCAGGCTCACGCGGCGCCGATCCGGCCAGAAGCCGCTGCAAGAACTTCATGTGCGATCCACGCCTACGGTGCCCAATGGAGATGGCCTAACAACTAATGGACCGCGTGGCTAGACCGCGCTCGCGGGCCACAGGGCAGACCATCGGCTCAGTTGATCAGCGCTTTGGTGACCGGGGGCTTCAGTAAAGATTGGATATGCGCGCACCGCATGGGTCGGCGCCACTTGCGCAAAATCATTCCCGTGGCGGCCGTGCTGATGAGATCGCGCGGCTCGTTTGTGCGCCAACTTGGCGGCTGGGATGACATGCGGCTTTTCAGCGTTAACCGCATGGTGAAGCATTCGTAAATTTGAGTTGCTCGTTCTTGTACATACGTAATATTACGTTGACTACAAACCCTAGCTTCAGGTCACCCATGAACAACGTCATGCGTCCTCGCGAACTGGAAAGCGCAGAGCACATCGCCGATGTTTTGCTGGATGAACGTTCTCTTGCATCCGCGCTTGGGCAACACGCAGCCGAAAACGACAATGATGCGTTCCGCAGCACGGACCAGGCGGGCTTGGCACTGCTCTGGCAGGCTGGCCGACCGCTGGATGGGCGTCCTTCGCCGGGACAGCTGCGGGCCAAGCGTATGATGGACGTGGCACTGGCGGCGATGGCACTGGCGTTGCTGCTACCCTTGCTGCTGATCGTGGCGTCGCTGGTTGCAGCCAGCGGGCCGGGCCCGGTCCTGTTTCGCCAGCAGCGCGAAGGACTGGGTGGCCGTTTGTTCGGCGCGCTCAAGTTCCGCTCCATGCGCGTTGCCAGCTGCGATCCGAGCGGGGTTCGGCAAACCGTCAGGAACGATCCGCGAGTCACCCCGATCGGCGCGTTCATCCGGCGCACCAGCATAGATGAGTTGCCCCAGCTGTGGAACGTGCTGCGCGGGGACATGTCGCTGGTGGGGCCGCGGCCGCATGTGCCGGGGATGTATGCCGGCAATTTGCTCTACAAGGAGCTGGTGCCTTATTACGAGCATCGCCTGGCGATGCGCCCGGGCATTACCGGCTGGGCGCAGGCCAATGGGCTGCGCGGCCCGACCAGCAATCCGGTTTCGGCCCGCGCCAGGGTGGATTTCGACCTGGCCTATATCCAGAACTTCTCGCTGTGGCTCGATTGCAGGATCCTGTTCCTGACCATCCGCAACGAGTTCTTCACCGGCTCGGGGCACTGAGGCGCCAGATTGGGCCGGGTTCCGGGTCCTTGCTGTTGATGCCTGGGAAGGCCGCGATAGGCAAGTTGGCGCGCGACGGGGGTTTCGAGGCAAGAAATTTCCCAACAGTTAACGGGCACGCCAAGTCCCGATCTCGCTAAACTCTATCAAGCTGCTAGGGTATTGCTCTCAACCTCTTCGGGAGACACAGATTGAGAACAACAGCCAGACTGCTTGCTTATGGCGCCCTGGGCGCTTCTCTGGTGCTGGGATTTGCCGTGACCGCGCGCGGCCAGGATCGCACCATCATCAACGTGTCTTATGACCCCACGCGCGAACTGTACCAGCAGTTCAACGAAGCCTTTGTGCGCCATTGGCAGGAAACTACCGGCGAAAGCGTGGCCGTGCAGGTAACGCATGGCGGCTCCGGCTCGCAGGCGCGCACCGTGATCGACGGGCTGGAAGCCGATGTGGTCACGCTGGCGCTCGAAAGCGACATCAACGCGATCGCCGATGCCACCGACCTGATCCCGGAAGATTGGCGCAGCCGGTTCGAGAACAACAGCGCTCCTTACACGTCCACCATCGTGTTCCTGGTGCGCAAGGGCAATCCGGAGGGGATCGCCGACTGGGGCGACTTGATCAAGGACGGGGTGGAAGTGATCACGCCCAATCCCAAAACCTCGGGGGGCGCACGCTGGAATTTGCTGGCTGGCTGGGCCTGGGCGCGCGCCCAGGAGGGCGGCAGCGACGAAACCGCCAAGGCGTTCGTCACCCAGTTGTTCCAGCATGTGCCCGTGCTCGACAGCGGGGCGCGCGGCGCCACCACCACCTTTGTGCAGCGGGGCATCGGCGATGTGCTGCTGGCATGGGAAAACGAGGCTTACCTGGCGCTCGAGGAGCTTGGCCCCGATGCCTTCGACATCGTGACCCCGTCCGTGTCGATCCTGGCGGAGCCGCCGGTGGCGCTGGTGGAGGGCAATGTCGAGCGCAAAGGCACGCGCGATCTGGCCGAGGCTTACCTGCAATATCTCTATTCCGATGAGGGGCAGGCCATTGCGGCGGCCAATTATTATCGCCCGTTCCGCCCTGAAGCCGCGGCCCCCGAGGATGTGGCGCGGTTCGGAGAGGTCAACCTCGTGACCATTGCGGAGTTTGGCGGCTGGCGCGAAGCCCAACCGGCATTTTTCGCCGATGGCGGTATTTTCGACCAGATTTATTCGGGCGCAACCCAGTAGATCGAGCAGGATCGGCCGGGGGTGACCGGCCGATCCCCGGTTTGCTGTAGCCCGGCGCTTACCGGAGCCGGGTATCCATTTACTTGCCTCGGCTTACTTGCCTCGGCCGGCTGCCCAAGGTATCTCGCGAAGAAGCGTACGGCGAGAGGCGGGCAGTATGATCAAAGACAACGGCCTTGGACTGTTGGGCGCGCCACTCCCGGTATCGGCGGGACATCGGCCAGCATGACGGCGGCCGGGACCGGTTCGAGCCTGCCGAATGCGGCGCCGCAGTTATCGGCGGATGCTTCAGCGCGCGAGCTGGTGGAAGCGCGCCTGGAGCACCTGCTCGCCACCCCGGCAGGGGTGCCGCCGCATCTGGCCGCCGCGTTGCGCCACGCGTTGCTGGCCCCGAGCAAGCGCATCCGGCCGCTGCTGGTGTTACATGTGAGCGAGCCGCGCGCAGCAGAGGTCACCCCCGCGCTGGACCTGGGCTGCGCGGTGGAAATGGTGCACACCGCTTCCCTCATCCTGGACGACCTGCCCTGCATGGACGATGCGCAAATGCGTCGGCAGCGGCCAACCACGCATATGGCCTTTGGACAGGCCACCGCGATCCTGGCCGCCATCGCGCTGCTGACGCAGGCCTTCGCCGTCCTGGGCCAACTTGATGGGGTGAGCGACAGCACCAAGGTGCGGCTCGCGGCCGAATTGTCCGCCGCGGTGGGCGGCGCCGGTCTCGTTGCGGGCCAGGAACTGGACGTCAACGGACGCGACAGCATTGTTGCCGCAGACGGTATCGAGCGGCTGAACTGGCTCAAGACAGGGGTGTTGTTTGTGGCTGCGGCGCGGATGGGGGCGATGCTGCGCGGCCTGCCCGAAGAGGAGGTCGAGGCGGTGGGGCTCTTCGCGTCCCATCTTGGACTGGCGTTCCAGACCGCCGACGACCTGCTGGACCGCACCGCGACGGCGGGGGAGGCCGGCAAGGATGTGGGCAAGGACGGCGGCAAGACCACGCTCGTGACCTTGTTTGGCGAACAAGCGGCGCAGCTCAGCTATCGCGAGCACCTCGCCAAGGCCGAAGCGGCGCTGGCGCAGACCAGGATCACGCCCGAGCCACTGCTGACGATGATGGCCCGCCTGTTTGATCGCCGAGAGATCCGGACGCCGTGATTGCCCGGCCCCCGGCACTCCAGGTGGAGGGGCTGCAGATCAGCTATGGCAGCAAAGCCGTGCTGAACGGGGTCGACCTGCTGGTGCAGGCCGGCGAGATCTTTGGCCTGCTCGGCCCCAATGGCGCGGGCAAGACGACGCTGATCCGCGGCATTTGCGGGCGCTGCAAGCCCGCCGCAGGGATGGTCGCAATTGGGGGGGAAACCGGGCAAACGCGCGAAACCCGCCGGCAGATCGGGCTCGTGCCGCAGGAAATCGCGCTTTATCCGCACCTGACTGCGCTGGAAAACCTGCTGGTATTCGGGCGCCTGATGGGGCTTTCAGCGGGCGAGGCGCGCCGAGCGACAGGTTGGGCGAGTGCCGCGACCCGCATCGAGGCCCGGCTTGGAGATCGGGTGGGCATCTTGTCGGGAGGCTGGAAGCGGCAGGTCAACATCGCGGCGGCCATCCTGCACCGTCCGGCATTGCTGATCCTGGATGAGCCAACCGTGGGAGTGGATGTGGAAGCGCGCAATCACCTGCATGACGTGATCACCGAGCTGGCGCGGGCGGGCATGGGCGTGCTGCTGGCCACCCATGATCTGGACCAGGCCGAAAGGATTTGCGGTCGGGTGGGTTTCTTGCGCGGGGGCGTTATCGGGCCGCAGGGAGCGCCCCGGGCCTTGGTTGATGGGAGGTTTCAAGGGCGCCAGCAGATCATCATCGAGCTGCGCCGGCTGCCTGATCCCGCGCAGGCAGCGTTTCTGGAGCAGCGCAGCTTCGAGCCGGCGCAGGGCGGCATGATCTGGTCGCGCATGAGCGGGGCCACGCCGGTTTCAGCGCCCGATCTTTCCAGCTGGCTGGCCAGCGCGGGCATCGATGCGCGTGAATTGCGGCTGCGCGAGCCGGGCCTCGACAGTCTTTTTGTCGAGCTGTCCCGTGACAAGCCGGCTGCCCGGGGCGATGCGTCATGATCCTTGACATGCAGCGCGTGATGGTGCTCGGACTGGTGCG
>JAQGKH010000273.1 GCA_028290225.1 Devosia sp.
TCAGGGACATCGAGCATCGTTCAGGCACGGCAATGAAGCCGCCACCAGCCAGCGTGGTGATCAAAAGGAACGCCCTGCCGACAAGGTCGTGGTCGGCGCGGGCGGCAATTTCGTCAGAGTGGGCCCAAAGCGCACTCATAATTGCATGGCTGGCCTTGAGGGCATCGTGCCCCAGTTCGGGCACACCAAAATATGCTGATTTCCCCGTAACCTCGATGTCGGCAATCAGGAACCCGATCTGTGCCGGGTAGATCGCCAGACGCGTGGGTTCGGTATAGATAACGAAATCCGGGCGGGGCAATTGGCCGGACGCAATTGCCTCGATATGGGCCTTCACGCCAGCCGACACGCCGGTGCCGGGCTGGCCGCTTTCCTCATCGCCCACAAAGGCGAAGTCAACATCGCCCAGCAGCTTCACACCGGCATTCTGAAGCAGCGTCACGGCGGCGAGGCTGGCGCAGATGCCAGCCTTGAGGTCCCCTGCCCCTCGGCCCCAGATCTCGCCATTGATGATGGGAGCGCCAAAGGGGTTTTCGCGCTCGTCGCCTGACCAGTGCTCGCGCCAGCCGTCCACATGCACCGTGTCGGTATGGCCGATGAACAGCAACCGCGGACCACCACCGGTGCCCGGCAGTGTTCCGCTCACATTGGGACGTCCTGCGGCGAATTGCGTGATGGCGACGTTGTGCAGACCACGGCGCTCCATCTCGCCCCTGAGGAAGGAAACAAAGCCGGCTTCATTGCCAGTGATGCTCTCCTGCCCGATTGCACCGCGCAGCAGACCAATGGCATCGTCATCGTTCAGCGCGTTGCGCAGTTCGTCCACGGAATTGATCAACTTAGCGCCTCGCGAAGATAGGTTGTAGCGGCTGGCGGGAGCGACATCCGCGCTTCTGGAACATCGGCGCCAAACAGCGTGTTATGGAGATGGCCGAGGCCAAGCGCCGCTGCCCCCACAAGGGCAGCATGGGCGCCCAGTTCGCCCGCCTCGACATCCACCGGATAAGGAAAGCACAGCGGCAGGGCTTGGCGGACCCTTTGCACCAATTCAACACGCTCCCCTATGGAGCCACCCAGGATCACCTTGTCCGGGTTGGTGAGGGAAGCGATGGCCGCCACCCCTTGTGCCAGGAAGCGCGCTGTTTCATCGAGCACTGCAACAGCATGACTATCGCCTGCCGCAGCGCGGTCGAAAATCACCGGCACCGGCGCATCAACGCCACTTTTGCGACGATACTGGTCAATGATCCCACGCGAGCCTACCACGCGCTCGAAGGCGCCGGTCCGCAGCGATTCGGACTCGTAAGGGCTGGCACCCAGAGGCAGAAAGCCGATTTCACCTGCAGCATTGCTGGCGCCGCGAACCAGTTGGCCATTGAGCATCAGCCCGCTGCCAATGCCGGTACCAACGGCGATGTAAGCAAGATTGTCGAAACCCTGCCCAGCCCCCAACCAGCTTTCGCCAAGCACCGCGAGGTTGACGTCGTTTTCAAGAATGACCTCGAACCCAAGCGCGTCTTGAAGGGCAGAAGCCACATCCAATGAGTCGAACCCTGCTATATTCGGGGCAAGAAGCACCTTGCCGCTGTCGGACTGGGGCGCACCAGGTACGCCGATAACAGCGATCCTGAGCTTTTCCACAGGCACAGCGCCCTGAGCGGCCAGCGATTGCGTAATCTCTGCAATCTGAGCAATGACCGCCCGAGCATCTTCGGCGCGCGTGGCTTGGGCAGTTTCAGCGATGATGCGAGTAGCCAAGTCGCAAATGGCGACCCGCACCTTGGTGCCGCCGAGATCTACCGCAACGATATAGGCAGCCGCCGGCTCCAACTCATAAGTCACAGCTGAACGCCCAACATGACCGCTGGTGCGCCCGGTTTCCACGACCCACCCATCATCCTCGAGGAGACGCATCACCTCGGAGATGGTTTGTTTGGACAATCCGGTCTGCTTGGCGATCGAGGCGCGGGAAATAGGACCGCTTTGCACGATCGCCTCCATGACGGCACGGAGCGAAAACTGACGTGCTAGGCGTGGCTGACTCAAATTACACCCAGGTTTAGTTCGGCTAGTGGACAAATTATTAGCCCGAGCAGTGAGCCTGTCAAGAGCGCTCTCGTCCTCTGGGGCTCCTGCGTGAGAATTAGAAGGCGGCGCTCGAGATGGATTCAGCAGGGAGGACCGTGACTTGAGGCCCGGGAGCGAAGCTGTCGCTCCAGGTTGCCGGGGCAAAAACTGAAGCGTCACCAACCTCCTACCTGCCGATCTTTACGTTCCAAAGCGGCCGGCATAGGCGGGATGCGGTCCCTCCGGGCGGGGTGAACTTCCAAGCTCACCTGGATCATGGAGACCCGCACGCTCCCGGATTGGGGTCTCGTTCCGTCCGGCCTGTTCGTGCGGCTTAAAAGCTCACAATCTGAGTCAGGCAGAAACCTTAGTGCCTTGAAACTGCAGATGTCTTGGCTTTTGGGCGAGAATGCGCACTCGCACCTGGCGAGGGGTGGGCCTCCTCGTGCCTTCTCTGCTACTGCTTGAACCGCAACCCTATTGTGGCGGCGTTCGAGCCATCGATTTCAGCAATCACACCATAGCCGCCCGACCGGTGCTGAATGCGGGCGAATACTTCCAGGTCTGGCACCTTGGAGTGTGATACCGCTATTTCAGGACCGAGATAGAACAGCACTGGCACATTGCTGTCGATGTATGCGGCGCGCTCGGCTTCCACTCCGATTGGATCC
Source organism: Devosia sp. (assembly GCA_028290225.1). Lineage (GTDB taxonomy): Bacteria > Pseudomonadota > Alphaproteobacteria > Rhizobiales > Devosiaceae > Devosia. The sequence continues at coordinate 2,739 of JAQGKH010000273.1, forward strand.
GAAACCAGGGAGAGGCCCGCCGTTACGGCTGGTGAAATCGCCAGATTACCTAGGGTAAGCCCTTCGTTTTTCAGCACAAATCCGGTCCACAGCTCTGCCGAGGACTTCTCCCCCAAGCGGGCAGCCGCGCCAACTTCCACACCGAAGTGGAAGTTGGCAGGCAGATCGGCCAC
>JAQGKH010000283.1 GCA_028290225.1 Devosia sp.
TCACCCGCCTGATGAACCCCCGCAGCGCCACCGCGCTCCTGCTCGCCGCCCTGTTGGACCTGGCCCTGGTGCTAGGCACGCTGCCGCTCTGGTGCGGCGGGGTGTATGGCGCCGCGGGCCTACTCTCGTTCTGGCTTTACCGAAGGGACAAGGCCGCGGCACAAGCGGGCAACTGGCGGGTCAGCGAAACAACGCTGTACGCCTTCGATGCATGTGGCGGCATCATCGGCGGCCTGCTCGCCCAGCAGCACTTTCGCCACAAGACGCGCAAGCAGCGCTTTGCCGCCACCACGCTGGTCATCGCCCTGCTGCATCTGCTCTGGCTGGGCAGCGCGGCCATGGGCCTTGTCGCCTTCGCCTGGCCTTGACCGCGATGCGCAGGCGGCGCCTAGCCCCCCCCTGATACCGGCTGCTAGCCGATCTCGATCTCGCACCAATGGCGATACGGCCGGTGCGGCCCGTAGATGATCGAAGGGAAATGCGGATTGTGCAGCGCATCGGGGAACAGCTGGTCCTCGAGGCAGAACCCCGAATATTTGCGATACGGGCGCCCGCCAAGGCCCGGCACCGCCACATTGGTCATCACCCCGTTATAAACCTGCAGCCCCGGCCGGTCGCTCCATAGCTGCAGCGTGAGGAGCCCATCAGGCCCGCGCACCGTCGCGATGGGATCGGCCAGATCCCGCCCGGTGTCGAGCACGAGATTGATGTCATAATCCACCGCCTGCCCGGCGCCGTCGCGCATGATGCGCCCGGCGCGCAGGTCATAGGGGGTGCCGCGCGAAGGCAGGATCGCCCCGGTCGGGCACAGATCGGGCCCCAGTTCGGTATATGCGCTCGATGGGATCTGCACCACGTGATCCAGCACGTCGTCGCTCTCGCCCAGGTTCCAATACTGGTGCTGCACCATGCTGATCGGGGTGGGGCGGTCCGCATCCGCCGCCATTTCCAGCCGCAGCCGGTTGCCCTCGAGCCGGTAAACCGCGCTGAACGTCACATTGCCCGGATACCCCATGGCGCCATCGGGGCTGCGATGGGTAAAGCGCACGCTGGTGCCCGTGCTGTCGATTTCCCCGCTCCACACCTGCTGGCCCAATCCCTGGGGCCCCCCATGCAGGTGGATCGCGCCTTCGTTCACGGGCAGGGCGAAATGCTGTCCCCCCAGCTCGAACGCCGCCCCGGTGATCCGGTTGGCGACGCGCCCGGTGATCGCGCCGAAATGGGCGCTGTGCTCTGGATAGGGATCGAAACTGTCAAAGCCCAGCGCCACCGAGCGCATGCCCCCCGGCACCGGCACCCGCCAGTCCCGCACCGCCGCCCCAAAGCCGATAATGTCGATCTCGACGCCCGTGGCGCTGCGCAAGGTGAATTGATCCACCCGCTGGCCGTTCAACGCGCCGAACCCCGCTACTTCAATGCTCATTTCGCCCTCCGCTTTGGCGCATGCTTAGCCGGTTTGCCGGCCCGCCCGCAACGCCGCACTTGACCAATGCCAGCCACCTCCCCAGTGTCGGGCCGCGTCAGGGGAACGGGCATTGAGCGAGATCGGATCGAGGCGGCGGGCAACAGTACACGATGTGGCGCGGGCCGCCGGCGTATCCCTGGCCACGGTGGACCGGGTGCTTAACGGGCGCGCCGGCGTGCGCGCCGCCACCGCCGAAAAGGTGGAGGCGGCGATGCTCGCCATCGGCTTTCAGCGCGACCTGTCGGCTTCCCTTCTGGCGCGGGGCCGCGATTTGCAGGTCGTCTTCCTGCTCCCCGACCGCTCCAATGAATTCATGGAAAGCCTCGCCCAGGCGGTGGAGCGCCGCGCCCGCAGCGCTGCCGGCGAGCGGCTCGATCTGCATCTGCGCCGCCTGCGCCCCCTTGATGCGCAAGCCCTGGCGCGCGAACTCGACGCCCTCCACCCCGGCGCCTGCGATTGTGCCGTGATCGTGGGCAGCGAAACGCCCTCCGTGCTGCGCGCCGTGGAAAGCGCCCAGCGGCGCGGCATCGCCGTCGTCACCCTGGTTTCCGATCTTCCCGGTTCGGCCCGCCGGCATTTCATCGGCATCGACAACCGGGCGGCCGGCCGCACCGCCGCTTCCCTGCTGGGCCGCTTCTGCCCCACCGGCGCCGTGGCGGTGATTGCCGGCTCCCTTTCGCTGCGCGACCACCAGGACCGGCTTGAGGGCTTTGGCGCCGTCATGGCCGCCGAATTCCCCCGGCTCGAACTGCTGGGTCCGGTTGAAGGCTATGACGAGCCCCAACAAACCCGGTCGCTGGTCGAGGAACTTCTTGCCCGCAACGCCGGCTTGGCGGGCATCTACAATCTGGGCGCCGGCAATGCCGGCCTTGTCGCGGCGCTGACGGCCTCTTCGCCCGCCGGGGCGGTGCGGGTCATCGCCCATGAGCTGACCCCCTCGACGCGGGCCGGGCTCGCTTCGGGCTGCATCGACGTGGTGCTCGATCAAAACCCCGATAACGAGATCCGCCAGGCGCTGCGGGCGGCGCGCCAATCGGCGCTTGGGGGCTCGGCAAAGATCGCCACCGACCCCATTGAAATTGCGGTATTCCTGCGCGACAATCTGCGATAACAAGTTCCCGATCCAACATCTGCGCAGCCACAAAGGGGCAGGGAGGACCAACGTGACATCAAGCCTTGCGTGTTTTGAGGTACGTGCCTCATGAGCAATTTCCTCGGCGTCGATATCGGTACCTCCGGCGTCAAGGCCATGCTGATCGATGCGGCTG
>JAQGKH010000297.1 GCA_028290225.1 Devosia sp.
CATCGAGCTGCACCAGATCGGCCAGGGCCGGCCGCTCCAGATCCTCGCGGGCCTGCAACCGGGCTTCGCGACTGGTTTTGGCGAACTTGTTCCACGGGCAAACCGCCAGGCAATCGTCGCAGCCATAAATGCGGTTGCCCATCGGGGCGCGGAACTCGAGCGGAATGGGTCCCTTGTGCTCGATATTGAGATAAGCAAGGCACCGCCGTGCATCGAGCCGATACGGGGCGGGAAACGCATTGGTTGGGCACACATCAAGGCAGCGCGTGCAGGAGCCGCAGTTCGGACGATGCGGGGCATCGGCCGGCAATTCGGCCGAGGTGAAGATGGCACCCAGGAACTGCCAGCCGCCCCAATCGCGGCTGACCAGCACGGTATGCTTGCCCTGCCAGCCCAGGCCCGCGGCCTCGGCCAGCGGCTTTTCCATCACGGGAGCGGTATCGACGAACACCTTGACATCAGCGCCGGCGCGGCGCGCCAGCAGCCCCGCGAGTTCCTTGAGCTTGCCCTTGATGATCTCGTGGTAATCACGATTGCGGGCATAAACCGAGATCGTGCCATGCGCGGGATGGGCCAGCCCCGCCAGCGGATCGCTTTGGGGGCCATAGTTGAAGCCAAGCAGGATGATCGAGCGCGCCTCGGGCCACAAGCCCTGCGGGCTGGCGCGGCGCTCGGGGGTTTCGGCGAGCCAATCCATGTCGCCATGCCAGCCCGCTTCGAGGGCCGCGTTGAGCTTGGCCGGCAGATCGGGTCGCGCTGCGGCAGAGGTTATGCCAAAGCTTGAAAATCCCAGCGCCGTGGCGCGAGCCCGCAGTTCGGCTACGATCCCCTCGGGCGATGTTGCCGCGGTTGCGCTCGCCTTCCCCTCAACCGGGGCTGGCAAACCCTGCGCCAGATGGGGAAGGTGCAGTTGCATCGCGCTAAAAATCCAGGTCGGCGTAGCCGGCATGGGGCGGCATGGCCACGACGCGGTCATTGAGCAGGGTGCGGAAGGCCGGACGCGACTTGATGCGCGAATACCAGTCGCGCGTTTCCCCCGCCTTGCTCCAGTCCATGTCCCCCAGGTAATCGAGGGTGGAGAAATGGGCCGCCAGCGCAAAATCGGCCAGGGTCATGCTGTCGCCACCCAGCCAGGAGCGGGTGGCCAGCAGCCAGTTGAAATACAGCATGTGCTCGTTGAGATTGGCCTTGGCGACCCGCAGCACCGAGGGGTCGGGGGTGGCGCCGCGCTGGTCGCGCTTGACGATCTTTTCTTCCAGCACATAGCGGGTGACTTCGTCATTGAGCTTGGTCAGCACCCATTCCAGCAGGCGCCACATTTCGGCCCGCGGCAGGGGATCGGCAGGCACCAGCCCGGTCACCACATTGGGCGACCACAGGTCCTCGACCATGTGGATGGCGGCCAGGATGCCGACAATGGGGGTGTCCCCTTCGTCGAGCAGGATGGGCAGGGTCGCCGCCGGATTGATCTCGAGCAGCGTGGGTTCGCGCAGCCAGGGCTTGATCTCTTGCACATCCAGCGGCACGCCGTATTCGGCGCACATCAGGCGAACAAGCCGCGAGGAGGGATCAAGGGGATGGTGCAGCAGACTTGGCATGCGTGATGCTCTTTTCAGTTCCGGCCGTGGCTCGCCCGCTTGGCGCTCGGAACGAAGCACGCTAAGACCCGGCGCGGCCATGCGGCTCGCTACTGGAGTTACGGGATCAGATGAACGCCGATCAAGGTCTTTTTGTGCCGCTGATCCTGGGAATCCTCGAAGGGCTTACCGAATTCCTGCCGGTATCCTCCACCGGGCACCTGCTGCTGGCCGGGCACTTCTTCGGATTGACCCAGCCGACGACCTTTATCGTGCTCATCCAGTTGGGCGCCATTCTGGCGGTGATCACCGTTTACTTCTCCAAACTGGCGATGCTCCTGCGCGATGCACTGACCGGCAAGCGCTATGCCTGGCAATTCGCGCTATCGGTTATCCTGGCCTGCCTGCCGGCCGTGGTCGCCGGGGTGTTGCTGCGCGATTTCATCCAGGGCGATCTGTGGGAATCGGCGCTGCTGATCTGCATCACGCTGCTGGCGGGCGGGGTGATCCTGCTCCTTGTCGACAGGATGCCGCTGCAGCCCCGCTATGACGACATCTATCAGTTCCCCTGGCATCTGGCGGTGATCATCGGCTTGTTCCAGATGCTCAGCCTCGTGCCCGGCGTGTCGCGTTCCGGCTCGACGGTGGTCGGGGGCATGCTGTTTGGCGCCAGCAAACGGGCCGCCGCCGAATTCACGTTCTTCATTGCCCTGCCGATCATGGTGGGCGCGTTCGGCTACGATCTCTACAAAAGCCGGGACCTGATCGATGGGTCCATTGCGCTCAACGTGGCTGTCGGCTTTGCCGCGGCGTTCATCGTTGGGGCGCTGGTGGTGCGCTATCTGCTCGGCTTTGTCAGCCGCTACGGCTTTGCGCCGTTCGCCTGGTGGCGGATCGCGGTGGGTGGCGCGGGGCTCGTGGCGCTGCTGGTGCTGCGCTAGAACCCCGCCTTCCCTTATTTCGGCTGCGCGGCCGAATAGGTCGAGGGAATGGAGAAATAGGCACGCGGGATCTCCACGCCCTTTTCCACGTCATATAGCGAAAAGGTCAGTTCGGCGCCGCTGGGTTCCACCAGGCTCCACTGGCTCAGATCCTTGGTTGCCGTGTCAAAGATCAGCGACACCTGCACGGTACCCGCGACGGTTTCATCGACCACCGTGATCGACATATAGCCATCCGAAGTAGTGACATCGACGACATTGGCATTGAGCAGGTCGATGCGGTCGCCCAGGAACTGGCGCAGCGGGATCGTGTCCTGCGGATAGGCGTAATAGGTCTCTTCCTTGCGGTTGAGCACGTAAAAGCCGCGCCCGATCGATACGATCTCTTCCCGGCTGGGGGGATTGTAGCGGAAGCGGATCTTGTCGGGGCGCTCCAGAAAGAACGTGCCCTCGGTGCGCCCGCCATTGGTGTCGATCTGCAGGAAACGCCCGACCATGGTGCGGATGGCGGAGTTATGGGCGCCGATATCGGCAATCAACTGCTGCTCCTCGGCCGAAAGGGCACGATCCAGCGCCAGGCTGGGCAGCGTCGTGGCAAGAGCGGCCGAAAGGCCAAGCAGCAGAGCATCGCGGCGTATCATGGAGGGGTGTTTCCTCTGGGCTTTGGTGTTGAGATCAGCCTAACCAGCAATTGCGGCAACAGCGGGAAGGTTCCCGTGCTGTTGCCGCAATGGGGTCGGGTGGGGCTCAATACCCCTCGGCGTTGTTGCCCACGAGGATTTCGCGCTTGCCCGCATGGTTGGCCTGCGAGATCACCCCTTCGCGCTCCATGCGCTCGATCAGCGTTGCCGCCTTGTTGTAGCCGATGGCCAGGCGGCGCTGCACATAGGAGGTGGAGGCCTTCTTGTCGGTGAGCACGATATGGACCGCCTTGTCGTAAAGCTCGTCGCCCGAGCCGGCGCCGTCTTCGGCAGCGCCACCGAAATCGGCCGCCGAGCCGCCCTCCTCGTCTTCATCGGCTGTGATGGAGTCGAGGTAATCGGGGGCGCCCTGCGCCTTGAGGTGCTTGACCACCGCCTCGACTTCCGAGTCCGCCACAAAGGGGCCATGGAGGCGCTTGGTGCGCCCGCCCGAGGCCATATACAGCATGTCGCCATTGCCCAGCAGCTGCTCGGCGCCCTGCTCGCCCAGAATGGTGCGCGAATCGATCTTGGACGTGACCATGAACGAGATACGGGTGGGGAAGTTGGCCTTGATCGTGCCGGTGATGACGTCCACCGAGGGACGCTGGGTGGCAGTGATGATGTGGATGCCGGCGGCGCGCGCCATCTGGGCCAGGCGCTGGATGGCGCCTTCGATATCCTTGCCTGCGACCATCATCAGATCGGCCATTTCGTCGACGATGACGACGATATAGGGCAAGGGCTCGAGATCGAACTCTTCGCTTTCAAAGATCGCCTCGCCGGTTTCCCGGTCAAAGCCGGTTTGCACGGTGCGGGTGATCACTTCGCCGCGCGCCTTGGATTCGGTGACGCGCTGGTTGAAGCCGTCAATATTGCGCACGCCGATCTTGCTCATCTTGCGATAGCGATCTTCCATCTCGCGCACCGCCCATTTGAGCGCCACCACGGCCTTGCTGGGGTCGGTGACAACGGGCGTCAGAAGATGGGGGATGCCGTCATAGATGCTCAATTCGAGCATCTTGGGGTCGATCATGATCATGCGGCACTGCTCGGGGGTCATCTGGTAGAGCAGCGACAGGATGAAGGTGTTGATACCCACCGATTTACCCGAACCGGTAGTGCCGGCGATCAGCAGGTGAGGCATGCGGGCGAGGTCGGCGATCACCGGCTCGCCGCCAATGGTCTTGCCCAGGCAAATGGGCAGCTTGCCCTTCATCTTCTCGAAATCGGAGGAGGCCAGCATTTCGCGGAAGTAAACGGTTTCGCGCATCTGGTTGGGCAGCTCGATGCCGATGGCGTTGCGGCCGGGCACCACCGCCACACGGGCAGAGATAGCCGACATGGAGCGGGCGATGTCGTCGGCCAGCGAGATCACGCGGCTCGACTTGATGCCGGGGGCCGGCTCCAGTTCAAACAGGGTCACCACCGGGCCGGGGCGGACATTGATGATGTCACCCTTGACGCCAAAATCCTCCAGCACGCCTTCGAGCTGGCGCGCCATTTCCTCCAGGCGCTCCGGGGCATGCTCGGGCGAGGGACCTTTGTGCTTGGGCTCGGCCAAAAGGCTCAGTGGCGGCAATTCGAAGGCGCCGGGCTCATCGAGAAACGAGGGCTGGGCTTCGCGGGCCACGCGATTGCCCTGCACGGGAGCGGGGACCGGGGCGGCAACGCGGGGCGCGGCGGGATTGACCGGATGAAAGCGCGAATCCCCCTGCTGGCGATGATTGACCACGGCTGGAGCGGGCGGCTCGGGCACGAAGGGCAGATCGTCGTCGTCGCTCTCGTCGGGATAATCGAGCTCGGTTTCGTCATAGCTCGAGCGGGCATTGATCCGGGCCGAGATTTCCGGCCCGGCCGCGACTGCTGGCTCGGCAACCGCGCGGGCATGGATGCGGCGGGGCTCGGGCACCACAGCGGGCTCGCGGCGCTCGACCTGGGGCACACCCCGGCCATCCAGGCTCGGCTCGAACTCGTCATGGCGCAGGGGCACGGCATCGGCAGCGCGCTTTTCGGCGTGGCTGGCGCGGGCGCGGCGGAACGCCGTGCGCATGGAATAGCCCAGATGGACCATGGCACCCAGCGCCACCCCCATCAGCGGATTGACCTCGGGCTCGTCGGCGTCGCCGCGCTCGGGCTCGGCGCGGGTGCTGGCCTTGCCCGGCTTTGGCGGCGTGGTGGAGCGAGCCGTGCCCAGGCCCATGCCGACCCAGAACATCGCCAGCGCCGGGGCGGCAAGGATGATGGCAAAAAGGGCTGCCGTGAGCGGTTGCGGCTGCGCGCCCCCGACCAGGGTGGCGAGCACGGTAAAGCCGGTGCCGACAATGCCGCCCAGCCCCGTGGGCAACGGCCAGGTCGCTGGCATGGGCACAAAGGCGAGGACGCCTGCCACCAGAATGGTGGCGCCGATCCAGCACATGGCGCGCAGGCCAAACCGGGTGGGCAGGCGGCGGCGTGACATGGCCCAGAACCACAGCGCCGGGGGCACCAGCAGCACTGGCCCCGCCAGCCCCAGTACCTGGAACAGCGCATCGGCGATCACGGCGCCGGGAAAGCCCAGCCAGTTGGCGGCCGGCTTGGTGGTGGCATAGGTGAAGGACGGATCATCCACCGACCAGGAGGCCATGGCCACAAGGCACACCGCCACCAGCCCCAAGCCCACCAGACCAAGCAGCCGCACCGGAATGCGGATGGCGATGGCGCTCACGGCAGGGGCTGGTTTGGCCGCTGCCCGGCTGCCGCGTTGCGGCACGGAGCGGATCTCGTCGAGCATGGGCGTGGGGTGTGATGGCATGGGGCACTATGTTCTGGAGGGCCCGGGTGAATCCGGGCTGCATGGTGCCGATGCTAGAGCCGTGTGGTTAATCGCAGGCTAACCATCGCTGCCGACCCGCGAAAAAGGGCCCGTCGCAAGCGAGGGACCCTGAGGCCCAGCCCCGAAGCCGGGCTTGAACGGCCATGGAGCGGGATTGATCGGGGAGTGCGGCCCATGCGGTTTGCGAGTGGGAAGCCTCGAGGACGGGCCAAGAGGAACACGAGCCGCACGCCACGATCAACTTTCGGTCAGCCCTGCCGGGATCACCGCTCCGCTGGAGCGATGGAAGGCGGAAGGGCCATGAGAATTACGCTCGAAACGGCAGGAAACGGGCGGCCAGGAGGCCGCCCGCAAGCATGGGTTTTCTAGTTGTAGGCGCGCTCGCCATGGGTCGACAGGTCGAGGCCGTCCGATTCGGTGGATTCGGAAACCTTGGCACCGCCAAAGATCGCCTTGACGATCAGCATGGCCACGAAAGCGACGACGCCCGACCAGACGATCGCGATCGCCACACCGGTCAGCTGCACCATGAACTGGCTGCCGATCGAATAAGCGGCCGCATCGCCCAGCGGGTAGCCGCCAAGGCCCGGGCTGGCCACGATCGCGGTGCCCAGGGCGCCCACGATGCCACCGACGCCATGGATGCCGAACACATCGAGCGAGTCGTCGTATTTGAGCATGGGCTTGAGGTTGACCACGGCCCACAGGCAAACGATCCCGGCGATGGCGCCGAGCACGATGGCACCACCGACGCCGGCAAAACCGGCAGCGGGGGTGATGGCAACAAGGCCCGCAACCGCGCCCGAGACCGCGCCCAGGGCTGAAGCATGGCCACGAGTGATCCTTTCACCGAGGGCCCAGGCGAGGGCACCGGCCGCCGGCGCCAGCACGGTGTTGATCAGCGCAACGGCGGTCAGCGCGTTGGCTTCGAGGTTCGAGCCGGCATTGAAGCCGAACCAACCGAACCACAGCAGGCCCGCACCGATATAGGTGAAGACGAGGTTGTGGGGAGCGATCGGCTCGCGCAGATAGCCCATGCGCGGCCCAAGCACCAAAGCGGCGACCAGGGCGGCAACGCCCGAGTTGATATGCACGACGGTGCCGCCGGCAAAGTCATAGGCGCCCATGCCAAACAGCAGGCCAGGACCCGACCAGACCATGTGGGCCATGGGAATGTAGGAGAAGGTGAACCAGATGGAGAGGAAGGCCATCAGAGCGCCGAATTTCATGCGCTCGGCGATGCCGCCCACGATCAGGGTCGAGGTGATGCAGGCAAAGGTCATCTGAAAGACCACAAACACCATTTCGGGCAACTCAAAGCCGGCCGAGAACGTGGCAGCGCGCGAATCCAGCGTCACGCCTGAAAGGAAGAACTTGGAGAAGTCACCGACAAAGGCCGAAAGCCCGCCTTCGGTCGGGCCGGCAAAGGCCAGCGAATAGCCATAGGCAACCCACAGGATGGCGATCATCGAAAAGCCCAGGAACACCTGAGTCAGCACCGACAGGATGTTCTTGGCGCGCACCAGGCCGCCATAAAACAGCGCCAGCCCCGGCACGGTCATGACGACGACGACCATGGTGGAGACCAGCATCCAGGCGACGTCACCCTTGTCGACCACTGCCGCAGTTTCAGCGGCGGCGTCGGCGACCGAGGCACCGGCCTCGGCGAGCGGGGCAGCAGCATCCTGTGCCCAGGCTGGCAGCGCCAGCAGCAGGGAAGCAAGTGCGGCGCCTCCCAGAACCTTGTTCATCTTCATTTGATGTTTTCTCCCGATGACGCTTAAAGGGCAGCCGCGCCGGTTTCGCCGGTGCGGATACGGGTGACGGCCAGAAGGTCGAGCACAAAGATCTTGCCGTCGCCGATGCGGCCGGTCTGGGCGGAGTCGCGGATGGCGGTGGACACGGCATCGGCGAGCGCGTCTTCCACAGCGATCTCAACTTTAAGCTTGGGCAGGAAATGCACTGCATATTCGGTGCCGCGATAGATTTCGGAATGTCCCTTTTGGCGCCCATATCCCTTTACTTCGGTCACGGTCATGCCATGCACATCGAGTGAATTGAGTGCCTGGCGAACCTCTTCGAGGCGGGATGGCTTGATTATAGCGATCACCAGTTTCATTTGAGCCCCTTTGCAATCTGCGCTGGTCTGGATGCCCCAACAGACTCAAGTGCCGTGCCAAGTTGCCTGCTTTGACAAACTCATTTGCTCTCAAGGGCTTAGGTTGAACGCTCTGCCGCAGACTCCTTGAAAGACGAGCGAATGCCTAAGAATTGGGCAGCCTCAAAGCAATTTGAGCATAATTGTGGCGGTCGCACGCGATGCTTGGTGCCCTTGCCTTGCAGGCACCGTGCACGTTCAATGCGGGTATGGAGACATTTGCGATGAACAAGGCTGAGCAGTTCGACGTCGTGATCGTGGGGGGCGGCCCGGTGGGCCTCACCCTGGCGCTAGCCCTGCATCGCTTCGCCCGCGGCATCCGCGTCGCCCTCGTCGATCGGCGGCCGCTGGAAGTGCCGCGCGACAACCGTGCGTCAGCGATCGCCGCCAGCGTGCGGCGGGCCTGGGAGGCGCTTGAGGTTTGGCCGGCAATGGCGGGGGAAGCGCAGCCCATCACCGCGATGCGGATCACCGATTCGGGGTCTGGCGATCTGTCGCGCCCCTTGTTCCTGAGCTTTGAAGGCGATGTGGCGCCCGGCGAATCCTTTGCCCATATGGTGCCGAACCGGATCAGCGGACAGGCGCTGCTGGATGCCGTTGCGGCCAATATCACCCTTGTGGCGCCAGCCAGCGTGGCAAGCCTTGCCACCAGCGCCACCGCAGCCGAACTGCAGCTGGCCGATGGCCGGGTGCTCCGCGCCCCGCTGGTGGTGGCTGCAGATGGCGCGCAGTCGAGCTTGCGGCAGATGAGCGGGATCGGGGTGTTCGCCCATGATTACCGGCAAACCGGGCTGGTCACCACGATCAGCCATGAACTGCCCCATGAGGGAACAGCCTATGAGCATTTCCGCCCGGCCGGCCCGTTCGCCAGCCTGCCGCTGCCCGGCAACCGCTCGTCTCTGGTTTGGACGGAAGCAACTGCCGATGCGCCGCGCTTCCTTGGGATGGATCACGACGCGCTGGCGCGCGAGATCGAGGCGGTGATGGGCTCGACGCTTGGAACAGTGGCTGTCGAGGAGCCGCTGATGGGCTTTCCGCTGCGCCTGCAGCTGGCGCGGCAGTTTGTCGGGTCCCGGCTGGCGCTGGTGGGGGACGCGGCGCATGTGGTGCATCCCGTTGCCGGTCAGGGGCTCAATTTGGGGCTCAAGGATGTCGCGGCGCTGGCTGAAGCGGTGATCGAGGCCATGCGGCTGGGGCTCGACCATGGCAGCCCCGCGGTGCTGGAGCGCTACCAGAACTGGCGGCGGCTCGATACCGCCACCATGGCCGTGGTCACCGATGGCATGAACCGGCTGTTTTCCACGGATGCGGCGCCGGCGCGCGCCTTGCGCGATTTCGGCCTGGGTCTGGTGGATCGCGCCGCGCCGGTCAAGGCGATGATGATCCGCAGCGCTGCGGGCCTGTCCGCACGCGGACCGCGGCTCCTTGCCGGGCTGCCGATCTAACTCATGGGCGGGCGCGTCAGCGTCCGGATTTCGTCGGGCTCGATGCTGCGCGCTTCATCCAGGCTGAGAAGCGGCACGCCCTTGCGGATGGGAAACGCCAGGCGCGCCGCCACCGAGATCAGCTCGCTCTTGTCCCCCGACAGCGTCATGCGGGTCTTGGTCAGGGGGCAAACCAGCATTTCCAGCGTCCGGCGAT
>JAQGKH010000325.1 GCA_028290225.1 Devosia sp.
AGCGCCGGAGCGCCGAGGCGCGGAACCGTTTGAACTTGGATAGCGGACATGGTGCAGCTTTCGGCTCAGGAGGTCGAGCCGAAAACTACTGCGCCAAGATGATCAAAACCCTAGCCGAGCGCGGCAAATGCCGCAAAACTCGGCCACTGGTTACCAAACGCTAATGGGCGGCTGCCGCGGCGTGATTGGTGTAGAGCAGTGGAATGTCGGGGATGGCGACGAATTCCCCGGCGCCTTCCAGCACCATGCGCAGCGCCACGAACAGGATGATCACCAGACCGACCCAGGCGATCCAGCGGAAGCGGTGCAGCAGGCGCGCGATAAAGGTCGCGGCCACGCCCATCATCACCACGGACAAGGCGAGCCCGAAGATCAGTGCCTCGACATGGTGCTGCGCGGCGCCGGCGACGGCCAGCACGTTGTCGAGCGACATGGAAACATCGGCGATGATGATCTGCGTCACGGCCTGGCGCAAGGTCTTGCGCGGCGCCTTGCCGGCAATGGTGCCGTCCGCATTGAGGTCGGCATCGGCCAGCGCTTCGGTGGCCTCTTGCTCATCCTCATGACTGACGCTGAGCTCGCGATACATCTTCCAGGTGACCCAGAGCAGCAGCACGCCACCGGCAATCAGCAGGCCGCCACCAAGCGACAGCAATTGCGTGGTGATCAGGGCGAAAAAGATGCGCAGCAGCGTTGCGGCGATGATGCCGATCAGGATTGCCTTCTTGCGCACATCGGTCGCCAGGCCGGCAGCGGCCAGCCCGATCACCACGGCGTTGTCACCGGCAAGAACCAGGTCGATCATGATGACCTGCAGCAGCGAAGAAAAGAAACTCGGGTCAATGCCGAACATGGGGCTTGTCCTGTGGGAATGGAGAAGGCGGTCGCTCGCCTATAACGGCGAAGGCGGGCGGTGGAAAGCGATTGGCGGCCAAATTCAACGAAAGATGCAAGGCCGCGTCACCGCTCGGCCTGGAAACTCGCCAGATCAGCGGTAACCGTGCAGCGAACTCCTGCTGGAGCGAATTCCAGCGTGACACTGCTATCGATGGTCCCGGCCAGCCCGGCGCGGATCAGGCGCGAACCTGAGCCCTTGATGGTAGGTGCGATCACCACGGGTCCGCCGGACTCCTGCCAGTGGAGCACGAATCGTTCGCCGTCCGGCCCCGGCTCGCGGCGCCATTGCACCGCCACACGGCCTTCTCCGTTGGACAAGGCGCCGTATTTCACCGCATTGGTCGACAACTCATGCAGGATCAGCGACAGCGACAGTGCTGGGCGCGACGCTACCGCGATGGTATCGCCTGTGAGCTGGAACCGCGATTGCGCCCCGTCATCATGGAGCCGCACCAGCTTGCGCACGATCTCTCCCACGCTGGCCGATCCGGTTTCGCCGGCGATCAGCATGTCGTGCGCTCCGGCAAGCACCTGCACCCGCTCGCCCAGCGACTTGGCGGCCGAAGCGATGTCGGGAGCCGTGCGCAGCGTTTGATTGACGATGGCCTGGATCAGCGCGAGCTGATTCTTCATGCGGTGGCCAAGCTCCATGCGCAACAAGGATTGCTGCTGTTCGGCTTCCACCCGTTCGGTGACATCGATGGCGTGAACGAAAATGCCGTCCACCTGCCCGGCAAGGTCCCGCATCGGCTGATACAGGAAATCCACCACGCGCTTTTCGGTTGGCGCGCCCGGCTGGCGCTGCAGGTCAACCGCCGTGCCCTTGCTGACATGAGCGATCCCGCTCCCGTACACCTCGTCCAGCAACTCCACAAAGCCTTGGTCGATCACCTCGGGCAGCGCCTCGCGGACCGGCTTGCCGATCACATCACGATGCCCGATCAGCATCTGATAATCCGCATTGGCGAGCGTAAACACATGGTCGGGTCCGCTCAGCAGGGCGATGGCGCCCAAGGTCAACTCGAACACCTGCAGGAAGCGCTCGCGCTCCTGCCCCTCGCGGCGGCGCATCAGCACCTCGCCGGTGGTTTCCGAGCAAACGCAGAACATGCCGAGCACGCGCCCTTCTCCATCCCGCACGGGCGTATAGGAGAACGCGAAATGGGTTTCTTCGGGGTAGCCCCTGCGGTGCATGGTGAATTCGATGTCTTTCATCGAAGTGCCCTGCCCCGCGTAAGCGGCCGCGACGATCGGCTCGATCTGATGCCAGATATCGAACCACAACTGGCTGAACGGACGCCCGAGCCCGGCCGGATGCCGGTTGCCGCACATGACGGAATATCCGTCATTATAAAGCACCGTTTGTTCCGGGCCCCATACGATGAGCATGGGCTGCACCGAGCCCAGCATCACGCCCACCAGGGTCCGAAGCTCCTGCGGCCAGTTGCCCGGCGGACCCAGCGGCGTGGCGGCCCAGTCCAGCGCGCGCAGCAGCGCGCCGCATTCACCGCCACCCTGAAGGATTGTGTTGTTTATCGTTGAGTTCATGGGGATCGCGTGGGCAGGGCCTGAATCAGTGCAGAAAGCATGCGCCTCGCCATGAACCTGGCCACGAACACAACCGCATGAAGCTTCATTGCAGAACTGCACCGGGATTGAAAGCGCTCTGCCGTGAGCAAGATCACGCTTACGAGAGCAGTTCGCCTCGACGTCGGGAGACGGCCACCCCGGTGCACAACCTGGGTTATAACGCCGGAGCCTTGCTCACATATTTGCGCCAGTTGTGCTCTTCCCGAAAGCCGAGCACCTCCCGAATCCTGCGATTGGACATCGGCGCCTCAAATCCTTCCAGTGGCCGTCGCTGCGGCGTATTCGGCGCCCATTTGGCCAAGAACTCGGCGGTGGGTTCATTGGCCGTGATCTCGTCATTGACGGCATTGAACACGCTAAAGCCAAGCCCGTCCTTTTCGACGCAAAGATGCACGATCTGCCCCAGGTCGCGCGCATCGATATAGCTCCAGGCATTGCGCTTGCGCGACAACGGATCGGCGAGAAAGCCGGGGAAGTTGGCGTATTCATGCGGCTCGACCACATTGCCGATCCGCAGCGCATAGATATCGGCGCCCGAGCGCATGGCGAAGGCGCGCGCGGTTTTCTCGTTCACCACCTTGGACAGCCCGTAGCTGTCCATCGGATCCACGTCATAGTCCTCATCGAGCGGGAAGCTGTGATAATCCTTGTCGCCCTCGGCAAAGCACACCCCGTAGGTGGTTTCGCTCGAAGCGATGATGACCTTGCGGATCCCCAGCTTCACCGCGGCTTCGATCACGTTGTAGGTGGACACAACATTGGCCTGGAACGTGGTGTTATCGGGCCGCAGCAGAATGCGCGGCACTGCGGCAAAATGCACCACCGCATCCACCGGCGCCGGCCCCGCCCCGGTGTCGAGACCGCCAAAATCGAAATGCATGGAAAGGGCGTTGAACACTTCCCCGCTTTGCGTGAGATCGGCGTTGAGGGTGTTCACCCCGTCGAGGGGCAGCGGCACCAGGTCCACGTTGAGCACCTTGTGCCCACGCTCCACCAGATAGGGAATCACATGCCGGCCAGCCTTGCCGCTGCCACCGGTAAACACGATACGCTTGCTCACTGCATTCTCCTTGCCGTCAGGCTCGTCATAAAGCGCCGCCACAGCCGCAATCAAGCCGTCAGTCCAACCAATGGTGGCCGGCGGAGCCCAGCATGGCAACGGGCTCATGCCCATCCCGTTCAATCGGGGCGGCCAGGGATCAGCGACGCTGCAGGCCCTGCAGCAGATTGCGCCGAAACGCCTGGGGTGGCCTGCGCACGGCGGAGCGGGGCGGCGGGCTCGCGCCCTCGCAATTCATGGCCGCGGCCAGGCCCGGCAAGCGATCGGTGTGGGGATGTTTGGGCGCCATGAGACCGCTCCGCTTGTCTCTGTCGCCGGCCAACGCACTGAGGAGGCCCGCCGATCCATGTGCAGGACGCGAGGCAGCATTGCCCATCGATAGGCGCCGGGGCGGAGCTATTGCGCGCTGGCCACCAAAGCCGTTTCGGTCATGGGCGGGCTGTCCATCTTGGGGGTGAAGATCACCACCCCCAGCCCCAGCAGTGCAAGCATTTGTGCCGCGCGCAGGCGCCGGCGACGAGTACGATGAACAAGTCTCATGGCGAAACCGAGCGGCAACGACGGAGCATTTGAAGGGCCTCAGGCAGAGCGCCACATTGCAGGCTTGCACGCCAACGCCAAGCATTCCCTCGCAACAAGGTGAACGCTTGCGAATAATGCCGCCAAGCCTGTGAATAGCGGGGTTTCCGCCGCGCGGGGGCGGCGCTCACAAGGCCCTTGCCTGACACCGATGGAACAAGTGCCCGCCTGCGCAGTTGCCCTTGCTCCACAAGCAAGGAGCACTCCGATGAGCAAGGAAGATCGTCAGCAAGAACAGCTCAAGAATGTTGACGCCGGCGGCCATCTCGGCGGCACCAAGTTCGGTCAGCAGGGCGGCGAGGCCAAGACCAAGGATACCCGCGAGGGCGGCGACAAGCAGCGCCCGAACGACGGCTCCAACTAGCTTCCCCCATTCCCGGCAATCCAAGGGCCCTCGCTTGATCAGCGGGGGCCCTGCTGATTCGGGTTTATCGACCCAGTGCCGATTGTTCCCCGGCTATGCGCTCGACCAAGCTGTCGAACGCTTTATCCACGGTCAGCCCGGCGCCCAGCCGCTGCCGCAAATGCCCGAGCGGCTCTTCGAGCACGGTTTCGAGCACTTCGGCGCATTCGAAATCGCCCACCAGGTGCTTGATCTTGGTGTTGTCGAACAGCGCCGACCAGCTCTTGTCACCACGGAGCGGCCCCTCCCACTCCGGATTGAAGCGCACCAGCGTATCGGTCGGCACATGCACGATGCGCGCTTCCACCCCCAGCCCCGCGGCAATCGCCTCGTGGATGGCATCCCAGGTATAGGCGCGATCCGAGGTGATGTGGAACACCTCGCCCAGGGCGCCGGGATGGCCGAACAGCCGCACGAATGGCACGGCAAAATCGGCCGAACGCGTCAGTGTCCACGGGGTGGCCCCATCGCCCGCCACGATGATCGGCTTTCCATCCAGCATCCGCTGCACGATAGTGTCGGCCGGCCCCATCATCGTCGGCAATCCGGTGCGCACGGTGTGGCTGGGCCGCACGATGGTCCAGGGGAGCCCTTCGCTGCCGCGCAGCAGGGTCTCGCAGGCAATCTTGTCCTGGCTGTATTTCCAGAATGGATTGATGGCCGGCGTGTTCTCGGTGATCACGTAATGGCGCGCCGGCTTTTCGTAAACCGATGCCGAGGAAATGAAGATATACTGCCCCACCCGGCCGGCGAACACCGCGATATCCTGCGCCAGCTGCTCGGGCGTGAAGGCCATGAACTGGCACACCACGTCCCATTGCCGCTCACCCAGTTGCCGATAGCTCGCAGGATCCTTGATGTCCCCAGCAATCACGCTCACGCCTGGCGGCAGCGGCACATCGGACTGGCCACGGTTGAACACGGTGACCTCATGCCCGGCCTGGACCGCCTCCGCCACGCAAGGCAGCGAGATCTGCCCCGTGCCTCCCACAAACAGCACCCTGCTCGCCATTCTTGATCCTCCTCGACCTTGCCATGCCTGAGGGCTAACCATGCGGCCGCCTACCGGTTCCGCATAGGCATAAGCTCGAGGCACATCAATGCCGCAACGACGCCAGGCCGGTTGCCCGGCCCTGCACCACGATCATGAAAAGAGAAGAACCTTGGTGGGTGCGCACGGACTCGAACCGTGGACCCGCTGATTAAGAGTCAGCTGCTCTACCATCTGAGCTACGCACCCGGCTGTAACCCGGCACCAAGGTGGCGCCTCTCTAGCAAAGGGATCGCACCCTGTCCAGCGCTCAAAGCCACTTTCCACATCCGGCCGGTGAAGGCGATAACCCAGGCCGGCGATTCAGGCTTTTTCCCGCCTGCACCCACCGCAACCATCGCGCCCGGTTCGCCATTGGCTGGCAGAAGCGCTGGAGACCCTTATGAACGATTCCGAATTGTTTACCCTTTCCACCACCTGGATCCTCGGCCATGTCTGGTCGGCCCTGATCGCGCTGGCGGTGCTGGTCGGCGGCTGGACCTTGGCAGGGCTGCTGTCGCGCCATGTCGCACGGCTCTTGCCAGGACGCCTGCATCGCGATTCGACCATTGTGCCCCTGCTGTCCCAGGTCGTGCGCTATGGCGTGCTGCTGGTCACGATCATCATCGTTCTGGGCCAGTTTGGCGTGCAAACCGCCTCTATCCTGGCGGTGCTCGGCGCCGCCGGCCTTGCAGTGGCCCTGGCTTTGCAGGGTACGCTCTCCAACATCGCCGCAGGGATAATGCTGGTGCTGCTCCGCCCCTTCAATGTCGGAGATCAGATCGATGCCGATGGCATTGCCGGCACTGTAGTGGAGGTGGGCCTGTTTGCCACCCAGATGCGCAGCGCCGAGGGCGTGTACATGTTCGCGCCCAATTCCAAGCTCTCCAACGCCAAGATCATCAACTACACCCGCGAGCCCTCGCGCATTCTCGAACTGAAGTTCGATGTTCCGCGCGCCGCCGATATCACCCAGGTGCGCCAGACCGTGCTGGCCGCGCTGGGGAGCGGGCCGGTTGAACCCGGCCCCACGCCCGAGATCCTTGTCGATACGCTCGGTGATACCACTGTGACCCTCGCCTTTCGGGTGGCAGTGCCCAGCCAGAACTGGACCGAGGCACGGGCGGACCTGCAGGAGCGGCTGAAATCAGTGCTCGATGCCGCCCATGGCTTTGCCGCCCCAGCATAGGTGTGACAGCAGCTTACAACCCCTCGCGCCGTTCCCGAAACGTCTGCAAGTCGAGCACATTGGTGGGCCATACCGGCGTTTCCTGCACCAGATCGTCGATCAAGGTGATGGTGCGCTCCACGATTTGACGCAGCTGCCGGGACTGTCGGTCACCGCCCTGCAGCATGGCCGCGGCGCGTCGAAGATGCTCACGCGCAAGGTCATAGGTCTGGGTCATGGCAAAGGCTCCTGTAGGACGTTTAGGTGAGTCGGTGCCACTCGGCACGCCCCGGGAAGATGGGACCGCATGCCTTCGCGCTCCTTGCCGGAACCGGGTGCATTTGCATCAAATGCGACGGGAAGGACAACGTCCCCGAAACACCAGCAAACCCGGCACGATCAGCGAGTTCCGCTCGAAAGGGGCTGTGCACAAGAGCGGTAAATGCGCATTGTCGTCGCGGGGGAGGCTAAGCCGTCAAGGCGCGGTGATCCCGATCCGGGCGCGCAAACCGCGGTGGTTGGAGCCAAAGGTTTGGGGCAGCGTTTCCAAGCTCTCGATCACCGCATTGCCGCGCGTGAAGCTGTTGTCGATGGGCACGCCGAGCGGCCCGAACTCGGGCGGCCAGGTGGCGGGATGGGCAGGCGCCACGCGCAACTGGCTGCCCCGCACCAGCCGATCCAGCGCGTAGGACCACGGCGCCGCATTGAAGTCGCCCGAGATGATCGCGGGGCCTTCGATCCCGTCCAGCACATCACGCAGCTGCCGGACCTCCACTTCCGATTGCAGGTCGAAATAAGGCTTGGTCAGGTGCACCGCCACCAGCGTCACCTGCTCGGCTCCGATGCGCGTGCGGGCGGTGATCACCCGCTGGCGCGAGAAGTTCGACAGGCTATGGGTCTGCACGTCTTCCAGCGGCGTGCGCGAAAACATGGTGAGGTCGCAGGTCAGCTCGTCTTCGCAACCGGCGCGATAGGGATAAACCGCACTGAGCGCCGCCAGTTCAGGAAACAGCGGCGCTGCTTCCAGCACAAACACCGCGTCCACCGCGGCGCTTTCCAGCATTCGGGCGATGGCCGGTCCGTTTTCGGTATTGCTGTTGAGGATATTGAAGCTGATCAGATCGAGGGTCTGGGTCACCGGCCGGGCCGCCGCCGCGATGCGCACCTGCTGCTGGCCATAGATCATCCAGGCGCCCTGCCCGGCACTCAGCAGCGCCAGTCCACCCAGGATGCCTGCCCGCCAGCGCGATCCGGCAAATAAGAGCCCCAGCGCCAGCAAGAGGCACAGCACGGCGGAATGAAACCGCAGCGATTGCAGCAGCGGCTGGCCCGGCAGTAGTGGCCAGACGGTTCCACCGACCAGCAACAGCAAGGCCGTGACCGCAAGGCCGCTAAGAACGCCTCGGATTTCGCTGCGGCTGATCATGACAAACACCTCGCCGCGCCTTGATGCCTCAAGCAAGGGTGTTGCGCAATCGGCGACAGGCAGGGGCAGCCATGCCCTCAGCCGCCGCGACCTGCCCCGCCGCCGGGCGAAGCAGGTCCGTCATTTACGCAAGGGTCAAGATCAACCAGCCAGGGCGCCCTGCGCCGCGGCACCGCGCTCGATCATCAGCCGGTTGAAGGCATTGAGGTAGGCTCGCGCCGAAGCCACCAGCGTGTCGGGCTCGGCCGCATTGCCCGAAACGATGCGCCCGTTCATCTCGAGGCGAACATGGGCGCTGGCCTGCGCGTCGGTGCCCCCGGTCACCGCGTCAACCGCATAAAGCACCAGATGCGGCTGTTGCCCGACGGCCGATTTGATGGCGTTGAAGATGGCGTCCACCGAGCCGGTGCCTTCGTAGCTCACCGAGGATTCGTCGCCATCGATCGAGAGCGTGATATTGGCGCGATGCGTGCCCCCGGTCTTGGAAACCACTTCCATGTCCACGAGGCGAATGCGATCGCCCACCGAGCCAACCTCGTCATCCACCAGCGCCACGATATCGGCGTCGTACACATGCTTCTTGCGGTCGGCCAGGTCCTTGAAGCGCTGGAAGGCTTCCTGGAAGGCATTCTCGCCCAGCTCGTAGCCCAGTTCCTTGAGCTTGTCCTTGAAGGCAGCGCGTCCCGAATGCTTGCCCATCACCAAGGTCGTTTCCTTGATCCCGACGCTGGCCGGCGTCATGATCTCATAGGTCTCGGCGTTTTTGAGCATGCCATCCTGGTGGATGCCACTTTCATGGGCAAAGGCGTTCTTGCCCACGATTGCCTTGTTGTACTGCACCGGGAAATTGGCGGCGGCCGCAACGATGCGGCTGGCCCGTGCCAGGTGGGTGGTCTCGATCTCGGTGTGGAACGGCATGGCGTCGGCGCGGGTGCGCAGCGCCATAACCACTTCCTCGAGCGCCGCATTGCCGGCGCGCTCGCCCAGGCCATTGACGGTGCACTCGATCTGGCGGGCACCGGCCGACACGCCAGCCAGAGAGTTGGCGACCGCCAGTCCCAGATCGTTATGGCAATGCACCGAAAAGATCGCCTTGTCGGCATCGGGCACCGATTCGATGATGGTCTTGAACATGCGGAAATGCTCTTCGGGCACCGCATAGCCCACCGTATCGGGCAGGTTGATGGTGGTGGCGCCCGCACGAATCGCCGTGTCCACGCAGCGCTTCAGGAACTCGAGCGGCGTGCGGGTCGCATCCATGGCCGACCATTCAACATCGTCCACCAGATTGCGGGCCTGCGCCACGGTGCGGGCGATGATCTCGATCACCTCGTCCTCGGTCTTTTTCATCTGGTGCGCCAGATGAATGGGCGAGGTGGAAACAAAAGTATGAATGCGCCCCTTGCGGGCATGCCGAACCGCTTCGGCGGCGCGGTCGATATCGGCGGTGATCGCCCGCGCGAGGCCCGCGACTGTGGCGTTCTTGACCTGCTTGGCCACCGCGACCACGGCCTCGAAATCGCCATTGGAAGCGATGGGAAAACCCGCTTCGATGATATCGACGCCCATCTCATCGAGCGCTTCGGCGACCTGCAGCTTTTCTTCCAGCGTCATGGTGGCGCCGGGCGATTGCTCGCCGTCGCGCAGCGTGGTGTCGAAGATGAAGACGCGGTCTTTATTGGTCTCGGTAGTCGCGGAAGTCATGGAATTTCCCATCAAACGGCCCAAAGCAGCGCTTTGCAGGCCGGACATTGTTATGTTCGGCTGTGGCGTTATCCCCTGACGACCCGCTCGCTAAACCGAGCTGCCGGTGATCAGGGGCTGATAAGAAGAAGCAGCAGCACTGGAAGCAGCAGCAAGCCAGCAACAATCGCAAAACGGGCCTGATCGGCCTGGCGCTTCTGGATTGCGATGGCAATGGCGCGGGTGCGCTGCATAACTCTATTCCGATTGCGTGGGGATAATGGCGCACAACAGCCCGCCTTGCAACCCGCTAACGGCAGGCGCGGGCGATCTAGTCGCCCAGGTCGAGGCAGCCTTCGCCAACCACCACGGCATGCCCGCCGATGCCGCCATGCACCAGCCGGTCGCGCTCCTTGCGCAACTGGATGGTGATGCGGCAGGGACGGCCCATCTCGACGCCCTGCCGGATCACCAGGTCGATCTGGCCAGTGCCGATATTGGCGTGCTCGGACAGCAGCCCGATCAGCGCGGCGGCCGCCGATCCCGTCCCCGGATCCTCGGTCATGCCGAGCGCCGGCGCGAACATCCGGGCGGCAATGTCGTTCGGTTTTTCCTCGGGCGTGAGCGTAAACACATAAACCGAGTGCCGCCCATGGGTGAAAACCTCGTTCCATGCCGCCATGTTGGGGCGGGCCCGCTTCAACACCCCGGCGTCGCGCACCGGCACCAGATGAAACACCACGCCCGCCGAATACACCGCCGGCTGGTACTTGCCGCAGCCGATGTCCTCGGGATCGATCCCCAGTGCCTGTGCGATGCCCAGCAGGTTGTCGAGCTTGCCCACCTCGGTTGGCAGTTGCGGCAATGCAAAGCGCGCTTCGCCCGAACTCTTGTCGATTTTCTCGAACAGTGCGGTGATCAGCCCGATTTTTTCTTCGAGCCGAACGGCGCTCACCTTGTTCTGCAGCCCCAGCACCACCGCGGCGCCGACCGTCGGGTGGCCGGCGAACGGCAATTCAGTGGTCGGGGTGAAGATCCGCACACCAGCCGAGTTGCGCTCAGCCTGGGGCTTCAGCAAAAACACCGTTTCGCTGAGATTGAACTCGCGGGCGATGGCCTGCATCTCATCATCGAGGAGCCCGTCGGCCTTGCACACCACCGCGAGCGGGTTGCCGGCAAATCGCTCCCGCGTGAACACATCCAGCAGCAGGTAGTTGAGTTTCATTGCGCCCCCTCTGCACCAAAGATCGGCTGCTTTGCCGAACCGATCTGGCCAAGCCCACTATTGCGCTGGCAAGGCGTAAACGCCGCGGTCCAGCCCCAGATGTTCGCACAACGCCGCCACGGCGACGCCATGGTCGTCGCGCCCGGGCAAGCCTGAAATGGTCAGGCAGCCGATGATGCCCGCGCCCGGCACCCGCAGCGGGAAGCCGCCACCCGCCACCACGAAGTCGGCGGGATCAGCCCCCAGTTGCGGCGCCAAGGGTGCTTCGCCCCGCTCCAGCACCATGCGGTAGCTGGCGCGCTGGAAGCGGCGCACGGTGTTGATCTTGCGGCGCACCCACTCGGCATTGTCAGGACCCGTGCCCGCCGTAGCCGCAAAAAACAGGCGCCGGTCCCAGGTGCAGATATCCACCACCAGCGATAGGCCCTCGGCCAGCGCCCGCTCCCGCACCGCAGCGCCGATGCTGAATGCCACATCCTCATCGAGCCGCGGCAGCACCAATTCCTGCTCCTGGCGTTTGATCAGCGCGATGTCTTCGGCAATTGCCATAATCAGATGTCCTTGCGTGTGGAATGCGTCCAGGCGTCGTAAAGCGGCTGGCGGTCATTGGCCTGCCCGGGAAAGTTGACA
>JAQGKH010000340.1 GCA_028290225.1 Devosia sp.
CGTCAACGCCGGCATCCTTGGCGGCTTCGAGAAACCGCTCCACGCCAAACGAGAAGATGGGATTGTAGTAGCCCATCAGCACCACCGGCGTGGTTTCGTCCTTGCGCCGGAAGTCTTCCACCATGCCCAGCACACCTCGCAGGGTCTGTCCGGCAGCCAGGGCGCGCTGCCCTGCCAGCTGAATGGCCACCCCGTCGGCCATCGGGTCAGAAAACGGCATGCCCAATTCGATGATGTCAGCCCCCGCCTGCGGCAAGGCTTCGAAAATGGCCTGTCCGGTGGCAAGGTCCGGATCCCCGGCCATTACAAAGGTCACGAGCGCCGGCCGGCCTTCGGCTGCGAGCTGGGCGAAACGATTGTCGATACGCGATTGGAACATGAGTAAATCCGGTGGCAGCAGCTGTTGGGCGGTTTAGGTGCAGCGGCGGGCAGCTGTCAACGCCGCCCCTGGGAGGCTCAAAGCAGACCCAGCCGCCGGCCAACGCTTTCCACATCCTTGTCACCACGCCCCGATAGGCAGAGCACCACCGATTGGTCCGGCCGCATGGTAGGTGCCAGCTTGATCACCTGCGCCAGGCCATGAGCCGACTCCAGGGCGGGGATGATGCCCTCAAGTCGCGTGCACAGCTGGAAGGCCTCAACAGCCTCATTGTCGGTGATGGGCACATAGGTGACGCGCTTGGAATCGTGCAGGAACGAGTGTTCCGGCCCGACGCCGGGGTAATCGAGACCGGCAGAAATCGAATGACCCTCCAGGATCTGCCCATCCCGATCCTGCAGCAGATAGGTCCGGTTGCCGTGCAGCACGCCGGGTCGCCCACCGGTCATCGAGGCGGCGTGGCCATTCTCCACCTCGATGCCATGGCCCCCCGCTTCCGCCCCGTAAATGGCGACTTCCGGATCATCGAGAAACGCGTGGAAGGTGCCGATCGCATTGGAGCCGCCGCCCACGCAGGCCACCACGGCATCGGGCAGCTTGCCTTCCGCTTGCCGGAACTGCTCCTTGAGCTCGGTTCCGATCACCGATTGGAAATCACGCACCATTTCGGGATAGGGGTGGGGACCTGCGGCCGTGCCAATCAGGTAGTATGTGGATTCCACATTGGTAACCCAATCGCGCAGCGCCTCGTTCATGGCGTCCTTGAGGGTGCCGGCCCCGGCGGTGACGGGCCGCACTTCGGCGCCCAGCATTTTCATGCGCAGCACATTGGGCATCTGCCGCTCGACATCGGTTGCACCCATGAAGATGGTGCAGGGCAGGTTGAACTTGGCGCAAACGGTGGCCGTCGCCACACCGTGCTGGCCCGCGCCGGTTTCGGCGATCACGCGGGTCTTACCCATGCGTCGCGCCAGCAGGATTTGGCCGAGGCAATTGTTGATCTTGTGCGAGCCGGTATGGTTGAGCTCCTCGCGCTTGAACCACACCTTGGCGCCGCCCAGATGCTCCGTCAGCCGCTTGGCGAAATACAGCGGGCTTGGCCGCCCGGCATAGTGGGTGGAGAGATCGTCGAGTTCAGCGGCAAAGGCGGGGTCGTTCTGCGCCGCCCGGTAGGCTGTCTCCAGATCAAGGATCAGCGGCATCAGGGTTTCGGCGACAAAGCGCCCGCCATAAGGCCCAAAGCGGCCCGCTTCGTCGGGGCCATTGCGCAGGGAATTGATGCCGTCCATGAGGTCTCGCCAATCGATCGCAGAGCAGGAATGAAGCTAAAGCTTGCCGCTTCAATAGGCTGCGCAGCGCCCCAATTGCAAACTCAAACCGTTGCGCGGGCGTTCCGGATAAAGGCTTCCACCAGCCGCTTGTCCTTCACCCCAGGCGCTGACTCGACCCCGGACGATACATCCACGCCCATCGGGCGCACCGTGCGAATGGCGTCCGCGACCGTGGCCGGCGTAAGGCCGCCAGACAACAGGAACGGGATGGAAGGATCGAGCGCCTGGAGCAGTGACCAGTCAAAGGTTTCTCCCAGCCCACCCGGCCGATCGGCCCCTTTGGGGGGCTTGGCATCCAGCAGGATGCGGTCGGCGACATCCACAAAGCTGGCCACATGCGCGACGTCTTCGGCCGAGCCGATCGGCACCGCCTTGATGATTTCAACTCCGGCCTCCGCCCGGATGGCTCCCACCCGATGAGGGCTTTCAGGCCCGTGCAGCTGGATCCAGTCAGGGCCGAGCGCCGCCACCTCCGCCACGCACGAATTGTCGGGATTGACCAGCAGCACACAGCTCTGCACCCGCCCGCGGGCGGTCGAGATCAGGTCGGCAATGTCTTCAATGGAGCAGTGGCGGGGTGAGCGCACAAAATGCACGAAACCCACCATGTCGGCACCTGCCCCAATGGCGGTTTCCAGCATGGCCGTGGTCTTGATGCCGCAGATTTTGATAATGAGGGGATCGGCCATCGCCTGTGGCGCTCACAAATGGAGGGGCAGGATGCGCATCAGCGCAGTTCCAGGAGATCATCGACTTCGGCCAATGGTGCCGTAGCGCCAGTTGCCGGTGCCTTGCGCAGCGCCGCCAACTCGCTTTGCAGCGCATGCGCTTCCCGCCGCCAGTGCCTCTCGCCGCTGCGATGGCGCGCCTGGGCAAACCAGGTGGCGATACCGCCCAACAATACCCCGATCAGAAGAACCACATAAAGCACCACAAACAGCGGCACTCCGTAACCGGGCGCCACTTGGGGCTCAACGGACACGAACGGATTGAAGTTGATCAGGACGAAATGGCGATTGGCGAGCGCAAACAGGATCAAAACAGCGCAAAGCGGCACCAGAACCAGCCAGCCGATAATTTTCTTGACCATGAAAGCGCTGCCTTGTGGCTGTCTAGCCATCACGAACGGTTAAGCCGCTCGCGGATTTCCTTGCCGGCCTTGAACTGGGGTACGTATTTTTCGCCCACATCCACCTGCTCGCCAGTCCGCGGATTGCGGCCGACGCGAGCCGGCCGGTTCTTGACCGAAAAGGCACCAAAGCCACGTAGTTCCACCCGGTCTCCGCGCGCCATCGCGTCGCCGATTTCATCGAGGATGGCATTGACGATGTTCTCGATATCGCGCTGGAACAGGTGCGGATTTTCAGCCGCAAGTTTCTCGACGAGTTCCGACTTGATCATTTGTGGCTCCAAAGGTGCCGTAATCCGTCCCCACTCACGAGGCTGGGCCAACCTGCCAAAGCGAGACCAAACCGTCAAGCGCGATGGCACCATTGGGCGCAAGCCCCAATGCCGCACGCGCCTGGCCGGACAACAGCACTCCGAGCCAATCCAGTCCCTGGTCGGGTTTGGGCCAGACCGTGGTTATGTCGAGATCTTCGGCAATGCCGCGCTCTGCCACCAGCCAGTCGATGGCTTCCCGTTCCGAGCCGATGGCGTCGATCAGCCCGGTCGCGACAGCTACCCGGCCGGTCACAATACGGCCATCGGCCAATCCCAGTGCTTGCGGGCGCGGCAGGCCGCGGCGCTCGGCGACCACATCGACGAACCACTGGAAGCTGTCATCCACCAGCGCGGCGATGGACTCGCGGGCAGGGCCGGTCATGGGCTCGTCGAAGTCCGGCTCGGCCTTGAGCGGCCCGGACGCGACCTTGTCGAGATCAACCCCGATGGTGTTCAACAGCTTGCCGGCATCCACATGCTGGTACAGCACACCGATAGAGCCAACAATGGACAAGCGCCGGGCAAAGATCCGGTCGGCGGCTATGGCGGTCATGTAAGCGGCCGAAGCGCCCAGCTCGTGCACCACGGCGACAACCGGCTTGCTCTGGCGCAGCCGGCCCAGCGCCTCATAGAGCTCCTCGCCGCCCGCGGTCGTGCCACCGGGCGAGTTGATCGACACCACCACCGCGCTGACGCTGTCATCCTCGGCGAGCTCTTCCAGCACCTCCAGGCGCTTTCGATCCGTGCTGATGGCGCCATCGATCACCACCCGCGCCACATGGCTGCCTAGCGGGGCCTCGCTGCCGGCAAACCGACCCAGCAGCGCCAGAATGGCCACAAGGACGGCAAGCGCGGCCAGAACGCGCCACCAACCCCGCGAGCGGCGGAAATGTTCAGCAGCGAGAGCTGCATGTGGGTCGATAGGCGAGCTTGGTGGAGTGGAAGGTTGCTCAGTCATGATCGGCTCGCTCTTGATCCGTCAAGCGGTAGCGGGCGGACCCGGTGAAAGCAAGCACGGGCCTTCGGTCACGCCAGCCCGCGCACCATGTAGCGAGCTGCCGCTTCATAGCCGAGCAATGGTTCACGCAACTCTGGGGTGGCGGCAGGGGCAAAGCCGTGTCGTTCCCAGAACGGCGCTGAACCGCTCACGGCAACCAGGCTCGCCGTAGCGAAGCCGGCGCGCCGGGCATGGGCCAGTGCCCGCTTGACGATGGCTGCGGCCGCCCCAAATCCACGAGCCGTCGGCAACAGCGCGAGATCGTGCAGGTAATAGGTCTGCGGTCCGGCCGGGAGCATGCGATAAAGATGGTTGAGCCTGGGCATCGTACCGGCGGGCCAGGGATGGCTCAGGAGATAACCCGCAGGGGCGCCCCCGATCTCGAGCAGCCAGGCGCCATCGCCATAAAGCCTCAGCCGTTCGGCAAACACGGCGATGTCTTCCGGGAACGCGGGATGCACCACCGCAGCGATAGCGTCCACTGCCGGCAGGTCCAGCGTCGTCATGGCGCGCCAGTGGATGCCTTTGCCTGTCATTGACGCCCCCCGGAAACAAAAAGACCCGCGCTGTGAAGCGCGGGTCCCGATTGCATAAAGCCGATCCTAGTTGTCGCGGCCCTTGAGCGCCGCGCCCAGGATATCGCCCAGCGAAGCGCCCGAGTCGGAAGAACCGTAATTGGCCACGGCTTCCTTTTCCTCGGCAATTTCCAGCGCCTTGATCGAGAGCTGGATGCGCGAGGTCTTGCGATCGTACTGGGTGACGCGTGCGTCAACCTTTTCGCCCTTGCTGAAGCGCTCGGGACGCTGGTCGTTGCGATCTCGCGACAGGTCGGCGCGACGGATGAACGCAGTCATCTCGGTGTCGGCGACCTTGACCTCGATGCCGCCATCGTTGACTTCGATCACGGTACCGGTCACCACGGCGCCCTTGCGGATGCCACCGGCATCGCTCTCGGCCGAGGAAGCAGTCTCGCCGGTGGCGAGTTGCTTGATGCCCAAGGAAATGCGTTCCTTTTCGACATCGACGTCGAGCACCTTGGCCTGGACCATGTCGCCGCGATTGTAGTCGTCAAGGGCGATTTCGCCCGACTTCTGCCAATCGAGGTCGGACAGGTGAACCATGCCGTCCACATCGCCTTCGAGGCCGATAAACAGACCGAACTCGGTCTTGTTCTTGACTTCGCCCTCGATGACCGAGCCCACGGGGAACTTGTCAGCAAAGGATTCCCACGGATTGGCGAGGGTCTGCTTGAGACCAAGGGAAATGCGGCGCTTGTCGGGATCGACCTCGAGCACCACCACTTCCACTTCCTGGGAGGTGGAGACGATCTTGCCGGGGTGGACGTTCTTCTTGGTCCAGCTCATTTCCGAGACGTGGATCAGCCCCTCGATGCCCGGCTCCAGCTCCACAAACGCACCGTAGTCGGTGATGTTGGTGACGCGGCCCGAGAACTTGGCGTTGATCGGGTACTTGGCCTCGATGCCCTCCCACGGATCGGCCTGCAGCTGCTTCATGCCCAGCGAGATGCGGTGCGACTCGTGGTTGATGCGCACGATCTGGACCTTGATGGTCTCGCCGATCGTGAGCACTTCGGATGGGTGGTTGACCCGGCGCCATGCAATGTCGGTGACGTGCAGGAGACCGTCGATGCCGCCCAGGTCAACGAACGCACCATAATCGGTGATGTTCTTGACCACGCCGTCGACAACCTGGCCTTCTTCAAGCTGCTGGACGATTTCCGAACGCTGTTCGGCCCGCGATTCTTCGAGAATGGCGCGACGCGACACCACGATATTACCGCGACGCTTGTCCATCTTGAGAATCTGGAACGGCTGCGGCACGTTCATCAGCGGCGCGATATCGCGGATCGGGCGGATATCGACCTGCGAGCGCGGCAGGAAGGCGATGGCGCCTTCGAGGTCGACCGTGAAGCCGCCCTTGACCTGGTTGAAGATGGTGCCTTCAACGCGCTCGTTGTTGTTGTACATTTCCTCGAGCTTGACCCAGCTCTCTTCGCGGCGGGCCTTTTCGCGGCTCAGCACCGCTTCGCCAACGGCGTTCTCGACCCGGTCGACATAAACCTCGACCACCGAGCCGACGACGATGGTGCCGTCGCGGCCAGCCTGGCCGAATTCCTTGAGCGCAATACGCCCTTCGGTCTTGAGACCGACATCGATGATCGCCAGATCCTTTTCGATGGCAACCACGGTACCCTTGACGACGGTGCCTTCCAAAGGCTCGTTGTCGATGAACGAATCCATCAGCAGGGATTCAAAATCTTCTTTAGTCACAGTTTGCTGTGCCAAATTTATCTCCAGGAGCGCCGGCGGTTGGGGGTTGGCATTGTCGCAGCGGGAACTCGCCATCTGTAAGCCAGATGCCGGCGCGCAAGCGCCCGATCGAAACGGCAATGAAGGGGTATTCTGCCCGGCAGCCCGAACCAAACCACGCAAGGATTGAATTAGGGCCTTGACCCTGCCTTGCGTCTGCTGGCTCCATCGACAAGGGCGATGGCTGCGCGGAGTGCCGCTTCTATATCGAGAAGCGTCGTATCGAGCAAGTGCGCGTCGGCCGCCTTGTAAAAACCGCCATGGGGATTGGCCATGTCGCGGGCGTCCCGCTCCTCGATCTGGTGATAAAGCGCGTAGCGATCAACCACCTGGCCGCGCGCTTCGAGTTGGCGGGCGCGCCGCTCCATGCGGGCTTTGGAATCGGCTTGAATGAAGAGCTTGGCATCCGCTTCGGGGCAGATCACCGTGCCGATATCGCGACCATCCAGCACCGCGCCGCCATCCTGCAGGGCGAACTGGCGCTGATAATCGAACAATGCCCTGCGCACCTCCCCGATCACCGCGACCTTGGAAGCCAGCTGCCCAGCCTTGGCCGACAGCAGCAATTCAGATTGCAGGTCTGCGCTGTCGAGCGTCCGGGCGGCCTCGATGGCCCTGGCTTCGAACTCGGGCGTATCCTCGAAAGGTTCAGCGGCCCGCCCAACTGCGCGATACAACAGCCCGGTATCGAGATGGGGCAGCCCGTAATGGCGCGCCAATCCACTGGCCAGCGTACCCTTGCCCGAAGCGGCGGGTCCGTCGACGGCGATGATCATGGCTTTCTCCGGGTGGCTGGAACGGCGGGGCGGGCTTAGCATTTTCGGTTTGACAGGGGCAAGGTTTGCCCATAACCGGACGAGCCACAGCGGGGGCAACCCCGCGCTCTCCCCAGCGACGAGGACCATCCATGGCCAGTTCCGAACGCGGCACCAAGCGGACCGATCCCGATACCGGCAAGAAGTTCTACGACCTCAACATGGACCCGATCGTCTCGCCTTATACCGGCAAGAGCTATCCGCGCTCCTATTTCGAGCAGGTTCTGGTCGGCAAGCCCTCTCCCGCCACTGCCCGCAAGGTGGATGACGAGGACGAGACCGAAGAAGAAGACGAGGTCGAGGACGCTGCGGCGCCTGAACTGGTTTCGCTCGAGGAAGCCGACGCCGAAGAAGCGGGCGAGGACGAGATTCCCGAGGTCCAAGACGTCGATGTCGAAGTGGACGAAGAGCTCGGTGACGAGGAGGATGTGTTCCTCGAAGAAGAAGACGATGAGGACGACGATCTGGCCTTCGACGTCGGTGGCGACGAGGATCGTTGATTTCGCTTGATCCTTTCGCCGGCTCGGCTTGCGGGCCGGCGAAATAAAAAAGTGCCGTATAGGCACTTGCACCCGGCGGAATCATCCAATAGGTTCCGCCTCGCTTCGGACGGGCAGCCGCCCACCGAACCCTTGGAATGGGGCCATAGCTCAGCTGGGAGAGCGCTTGCATGGCATGCAAGAGGTCAGCGGTTCGATCCCGCTTGGCTCCACCATCCTAATCTATTAGCGGCATGAAATTTCTAAGGGTTTGAGCGAGAGCGACCCGTCGCCCCACTTCGTTCCCCACTTG
>JAQGKH010000348.1 GCA_028290225.1 Devosia sp.
TCATCAAAGGCCTGGGCGTAATGCCAGCGCACCGAACTGTCCTGAATGGAATTGGCGCGCTCGCGCAGCCGGGCCTGCAGCGCCGCCCGCTCTTCGGGCGCTTCCGGCACCAGCCCGCCGGTTTCGAGACTCCAGATCACATCCGACAGGCTGCGCGCCCGCTCGATCACGTCGGCGAATGCCGCCCGGCCCTGCGCCTTGATCAAATCGTCCGGGTCCAACCCTTCCGGCAAGGTCGCGATCTTGACGGTTTGCCCGGGCTTCAACTGCGGCAGCACCAGTTCGGCGGCGCGCTGGGCCGCTTTCTGCCCCGCCGCATCGCCATCAAAGCACAACACGGGCGTGTCGCTCATGCGCCAAAGCAGTTGCAGATGTTCTTCGGTCAGCGCCGTGCCGAGCGGCGCCACGGTGCCCTCAAACCCGGCACTCACTGCGGCGATCACATCCAGATAGCCCTCGACCACGATCAGCGTGGCACCGTCATGCGCGGCCTGGCGCGCGGTCTGGCCGTTGTACAGCGTCTGGCGCTTCTTGAAGAGTTCGGTTTCGGGCGAATTGAGATACTTGGCCGGCACATCGGCCGACAAGGCCCGCCCACCAAAGGCGATGATTCGCCCGCGAAAATCGGTAATCGGGAACATCAGCCGGTTGCGGAACCGGTCATATGGCAGGGGATCGTTGTCGCGGGTCGCCACCAGCCCGGTATCGATCATCTCCTGGGCCGATACGCCATTGGCCGCCAGGTGCTCCTTGAGCCCGTTGCGGCTATCGGGAGCAAAGCCAAGGCGGAACCGGGTCTGGCTTGCCGGTGAAACCCCGCGCTCGTGCAGATAGCCGCGGGCTCGCGCCCCGATATTGTGGTGCAGTGCTGCCTCGAAATACGTGGCGGCCAAATCCATCACATCCATCAGCGTGCGCTGCTGGGCCGCCCGCTTTTCCTGCCGTTCGTCGCGCGCCGGCATCGGCACCCCGGCCATCCCTGCCAGGCGCTCCACCGCCTCGGGGAAGCTCAGGCCCGCCTTCTCGACCAGGAAGCGGAAATGGTCCCCGCTCACCCCGCAGCCAAAGCAATGATAGATG
Source organism: Devosia sp. (assembly GCA_028290225.1). Classification (GTDB taxonomy): domain Bacteria; phylum Pseudomonadota; class Alphaproteobacteria; order Rhizobiales; family Devosiaceae; genus Devosia. The sequence goes on from JAQGKH010000348.1 coordinate 1,081, forward strand.
CCGCGCCGGTCATCGGCGTGAAAACTGGGGGACTTTTCGCCGTGGAACGGGCAGCAGGCCCACATGTCGCCCTTGCCGGGCTGCGATTTTCGCTTGTCCCAGATGACGTGCTCGCCCACCACCTGCGTAATGGACAGGCGTTGCCGGATCTCATCCAGGAACTGATCGGAAAAGCGCATGCGTGCTAGGTAAGCACTGCCTTGGCCGATGTCACGCCCTCAGCGTTTTTCCACAGGCTAGGTGCGCCCGTCCACGGCCCGTGTCGGAGCGCAAGGGAGTTGCCGCTGTTGGCAGGACGTGGTTTGTCGCGGCCGCCTGCCATCATCCTAGGTTTTCCCCCATGTCCGTGCCGCTGCTCACCTTGTTCCTCGCGGCATTTGCCTTTGGTACGGCCGAGTTCGTCATCGCCGGCATTCTGCCCGATGTGGCTGGGGATGTCGGGGTTTCCATACCGGTCGCCGGTTACCTGATCTCGGGCTACGCCATCGGCATTGCCATTGGCGGCCCACTACTGGCGCTCGCCACCAATCGGCTTTCGCGCAAGACGCTCATCTTGTGGCTGGGTGGCGCTTTCACCCTGGGCCAGGTTCTGTGTGCCCTCGCCGCCAGCTTTGAGCTGCTGCTCGCCGCGCGCGTGCTCGTTGCGGTGGTGCATGGGGCCTTTTTCGGCATTGCGCCCGTTGTCGGGGTGGCACTGGTACCGGCCAATCGGCGCGGCTTTGCCGTGGCATTGATCCTTTCGGGCCTCACTGTGTCCAACATACTTGGGGTCCCCGGCGGCACCGCCATCGGCAACGCCCTGGGCTGGCGCGCCACCTTCTGGGCGGTCGCCGGCATCGGCCTGCTCGCCACCCTGGCAACCGCCCTCTTCCTGCCATTCACCTCCAGCGCTCCGGCCGCCAAGGGCAGCTTCAAGCGCGAGTTCCGCGCTCTTGGCCGTCAGGCAATCCTTTGCTCCCTGCTGATCGTGGTGTTGGTCATGATCGGGCAATATGGGCTGTTCACCTTCATCGCCCCGTTTCTGCTGGAGGTTACCGGCCTCACGCCCTCGGTTGTGCCCTGGGTGCTGCTGCTGTTCGGCGTCGGCTCGACAATCGGGGTGTTTGTTGGCGGCCGCCTTGCCGATTGGAAGCTCATGCCCTCCCTGATCGGCATCATGGTGCTGCAGGCCGGCATCTACGCCCTATTGTATGTCGCCAGTCCCTTCCCCTGGATCATGGCAGTAACGGTGGTGGCCTGGGGCGGCGTCAACTTCGCCTTCAGCTCCCCGGTCCAGTCCAGAGTTCTCGCATGGGCGGGCGATGCGCCCAATCTCGCTTCAGCGCTGATCCCCACGGGCTTCAATATCGGCATCGCGGTGGGGGCCTTGTCGGGCGCAACCCTGCTCGATCATGGCTTTGGCTACCGCAACCTGCCCCTGATCGGGGTCGCGGCACTGCTGGCCGCGCTCGCCATCGCCGTGCTGTCCCATATCTGGGAACAGCAAAGCCCCGAAGGGCCACCCGAGGCGGTAGCGGCACCTTAGGAGTCTGCGGGTAGACCCGTCTGGCCGCCTAGGCCGAAAGGGCCGCTTTCACCTTGCCGCTGGCTTTGCCGAAATCGATCCGTCCGGGATAGTCCGCCTTCAGCTGGGCGATAACCTTGCCCATGTCCTTGGGCCCCTCGGCGCCTGTCGTCGCGATGGCAGCGCGGATGGCACTGTCGACCTCCTCTTCCGACAAGCCCTTGGGCAGGAACTCGTTGAGGATGTCGATCTCTTCCTTTTCCACCGTGGCGAGGTCCGTGCGCCCGGCCTGCGCATAGATGGCAAAGCTTTCTTCGCGCTGCTTCACCATCTTCTGGATGATGGCGAGAACCTCTTCATTGGTCGCCGGTCCGCGATTGTCCTGGCGGATCGCGATATCCTTGTCCTTAACAGCCGAACTGATCGCCCGCAGGGTTGCGGTGCGGCGTTGATCCCGTGCCTTGAGCGCCGTTTTCAGGGCTTCACTGATAGTCTCGCGCAACGCTCGAACTCCTCTTGTCATGCAATTCTGCGGGCCCATATAGGCGTAAACAAAGCTGTGCGCCACTTGCGCGGCCCCGTGGCTCCTTCTATGAGGAGGCCTCAACCGACATTTCCAAACCTTGGAGGCCCACCGTGACCGGCTGGCAGCAATCCCCCGCGACCGCTCTCTTGATCCTTGCGGATGGCACGCGCCTCGAGGGCCGCGGCATCGGCGCTACCGGTCAGGCTGCCGGTGAGGTCTGCTTCAACACCGCCATGACCGGCTACCAGGAAGTGCTGACCGACCCTTCCTACGCCGGGCAGATCATCACCTTTACCTTTCCCCATATCGGCAATGTCGGCACCAACGACGAAGATATCGAGATGGTCAACCAGGCCGCTCTTTCGGGCGTGCGCGGGGTGGTGCTGAAGGCCGATATCACCAATCCCTCCAATTACCGCGCCGCCGAAAATCTCGACGCCTGGCTCAAGAAGCGCAACATCATCGGCATTGCCGGCATCGATACCCGCGCCTTGACCGCCAAGATTCGCGAAGGCGGCATGCCCAATGGCGTTGTTGCCCACCAGCCAAGTGGGGTCTTTGACGAGGCCGCCATCGCAGCCGAACTCAGCGCCTTCCCCGGCCTTGAGGGCCTCGATCTTGCCAAGGAAGTCACCACCGCCCAGACCTATCACTGGAACCAGAGCGGCTGGAAATGGGGCGAAGGCTATGGCGAGGTCACCGATCCCGATTTCCACATCGTGGCCATCGACTACGGTGCCAAGCGCAACATCCTGCGCTGCCTGGCCGACCAGGGCGCCCGCGTGACTGTGCTGCCGGCGACCGCCACCGCCGAGGATGTTCTTGCCCACCAGCCCGATGGCATCTTCCTGTCCAACGGCCCCGGAGACCCGGCCGCCACCGGCCAATACGCCGTCCCCACTATTCAGAAGCTGATGGATACCGGCAAGCCGGTTTTCGGCATCTGCCTTGGGCACCAGCTCCTGGGCCTCGCGCTCGGCGGCAAGACCTCCAAGATGCACCAGGGCCACCACGGCGCCAATCACCCGGTGAAGGACCTGACCACCGGCAAGGTCGAGATCACCTCCATGAACCATGGCTTTGCCGTGGATTCCACCAGCCTGCCAGCGGGCGTCACCCAGACCCATATTTCGCTGTTCGACGGCTCCAATGCCGGGCTGTCGGTGGATGGCAAGCCGATCTTCTCGGTGCAATACCACCCTGAAGCCAGCCCCGGCCCCCGCGACAGCCATTACCTGTTCACGCGCTTCCTCAACCATGTGCGCGAACAGAAGGGCATGGCGCCCGAGCCCGAACACAAGCAGCCCATCAGCGACTAATGGATGCCTATAGGGGATGGCACTGCACAACTACCGCGCTGCCGTCCCTGCCGACCTCTCGGCGATTCGCGATCTGGTAGGCTCCGCCTATGGACGGTGGGTCCCAGTCATCGGACGCGAACCTCTCCCGATGCTCGCCGATTACGAGGCCGCCCTCCAGCACCATGATTTCGATCTGCTGTTTGACGGCGATACGCTGATCGGCTTGATCGAAACCGCTCTGCACCCCGATCACCTTTGGATCGAGAACGTGGCAGTCGATCCGTCCCGCCAGGGCCAGGGCTGGGGCAGCCACTTGCTGCAACGGGCTGAAACCAGGGCTCGTGCGGCCGGCCGAACTGAACTCCGGCTCCTCACCAATGCCGCCTTTGACAGCAATGTCGCGCTGTACCAAAAGCTCGGCTACCGCATCACCCGACGCGAGCCATTCATGGGCGGCACAACCCTTTACCTGGGCAAGGCCCTCTAGCGATCGCGCCCGGTGGCTCCATTCCACAGGCGCACCAGCATGCCGTCCTTCCCACCAACGGGATCCATGGCCGGAACCGGCAGCTTTGCAATCCTCTGGTCGGCCTTGGGACGATCCCCGGGATTGCCCCGGAGTGTGTCCCAATCCTCCTCGCCCGGAGGATACGCGCCCACCACGTTGAAGTCGGCGCTCGCCACCACCCGCTGATGCGCGACACCGGCAGGGATCACCACGACATCCCCCGCTTCCACCCGCACCTCGCGGCCTTCCGGGCCACCTAGGCGCAGCGTTGCATGACCAACCGCCACGCCCAGGCATTCATGCGTGTTGGAATGGTAGTGGTGGAAGGTGAACACCGTGTCGCGCCACTGCGGCGCCCAGCCATTGCCCTTGAATAGCCGCTCCAGCGCCCCGGCGCCCGCATCGGCCGCCACGGCGGCTCGATACAGCAGCACGGGCAAGCGGCTGTTCGGAAAGGTGCCGTCATCGGCAAACAGCAGTGTTTCAGGCTCACCCATCAGATGCGGGCCGAGAAAGTATCGCAATCGCTTGGATTGCCCGACTGGAAGCCACGATCGAACCAGTTGCGGCGTTGCGCCGATGTGCCGTGATTGAAGGTCTTGGGCACGGCAAAGCCCTGCGAGCGCTCCTGCAGCGTGTCGTCACCGATCTGCTCGGCTGCGTTGAGCGCTTCCTCGAAGTCACCCGTGTCGAGAAGGTTCTGCTGCCCGGCATAGTTGGCCCACACGCCGGCATAGCAATCGGCCTGCAGCTCGATGCGTACGGAATACGCATTGGCGTCTTCCTGGCTCATGCCCTGCCGGCGCTGGTTGAACTCGGGCAGAACCCCGGTCAGGTTCTGCACATGGTGACCCACTTCATGGGCCAGAACATAGGCCTGCGCAAAGTCACCCGGCGCTCCGAACTGCTGGCGCAACTGGTCGTAAAAACTCAGATCGATGTAAACCTGCTGGTCCCCGGGGCAGTAGAACGGCCCCGTGCTGGAATCCGCCGTGCCACATGCCGTGTTCACCTGGTCGGTGAACAGCACGACGCGCGGCTCGGGATAGTCCTGGCCCTGCGCCTGGAACACCTCGGTCCACAGATTCTCGGTTTCCTTGACCACCACCCCGACAAAGTCGGCCAGCTCATCCTCGCCCTGCGCCGGCAGGTTGCGCGAGGAGGTTTGCGCGGGTGCCGCGCCGGTTGAACTGCCGGTCAGCATATCGAGCGGGTTCTGCCCCGTGGCAAACCAGATGATCCCCAGCACCACGATGGTGCCAAACAGGCCCAGGCCACCGCCGGTGCGGCCGCCCATGGGAATGCGCATGCCACCACCGCGTCCGAGGCCACCAAGCCCGCCACCCAGGCCGCCGCCAAGCCCGCCGCCCCTCCCCCGCCGGTCTTCGACGTTCGAGCTACGGTCTCTTCCCTGCCACTTCATTTCGCATCCCTCGTTGCACTATCTTGCCACCCGCCCTTCCATAAGCACTGGGAGGGCGTGGCGGTTCCCCTCCGCCCCGCAAGCCAAATTGACCGGCTGCCGCAGAATGCCTAGGCTAACCCCGGCCGTTGTCATCGCAGCGTCACCGCGAGGCGGCAGACAGTCACCGAGTTTGACCCGCCCGACCAGGCGGCACTTCCTCCCCAGAGCAGTTCGGAGAATGCGATGAAGTTCGATCCCAAGATGTCCCGGCGCACTTTTCTTGCCGGCTCGGTCAGCGTGGGTGCCCTCGCCATGATGCACCCCTTTGCGACTTCCGCCCAGGCCAACCAGGCGCATCTGCGCATCCTGCAGACCACCGACCTGCATGTCGCCGTGTTCCCCTACGACTATTATGCCGATGCGCCCAATGACACGATGGGCCTGACGCGCACCGCCGCGATCATCGACCAAATCCGCGCCGAAGCGGGCAATTCCATGCTGGTCGACAATGGTGACATCATCCAGGGCACCCCCATGGGCGTCTACATGGCCTATGAGAAAGGGCTGGAAGGCAATGTCCACCCGATGATCGCTGCCATGAACACCCTTGGCTACGAAGCCGCCACCCTTGGCAATCACGAGTTCAACTACGGGCTTGAATATCTGGATGCGGCGCTGGCCGG
>JAQGKH010000354.1 GCA_028290225.1 Devosia sp.
AGATTGCCCTCGACCTGATCGACCGTGCCTTGGTGCTCCTGCGCGAGGGCAAGTCCGCCCGCTTCGTCCAGCGCTCTGCCGAAGAAGAAAAAGCCTTCCAGGAACTGCAGCTACTGACCAGCAAGCCCGTGCTTTATGTCTGCAACGTCGACGAAGGTTCGGCCGAACATGGCAATGCCATGAGCAAGCTGGTCGAGGATTATGCCCACAAGAACGATGCCGGCGTCGTCATCATCTCGGCCGAAATCGAATCGCAGCTCGCCCAGCTCCCGGATGCCGAACAGGCCGAATACCTCGAATCGCTGGGACTGCACGAAGCGGGCTTGAATCGTTTGATCCGCGAAGCCTACGATCTGCTTGGCCTGCATACCTATTTCACGGTCGGTCCCAAGGAAACCCGCGCCTGGACCATCCACAAGGGCGACAAGGCCCCCCAGGCCGCCGGCGTCATCCATTCCGATTTCGAGCGCGGCTTCATCCGCGCCCAGACCATCGCATACGATGACTACGTCACCCTCGGCGGCGAAGTCCCCGCCAAGGAAGCCGGCAAGGCGCGCGACGAAGGCAAGGAATACGTCGTCAAGGACGGCGATGTGATGTTGTTCAAGTTCAACACCTGATCGCTCCCGGCTGGTGGGCGCAACTGCTCGCCTGCTGGCCTGATCGCCCCTGGTCGTGCCGTGCAACCTGCGCTTCTTCCCGCGCAGCCATGCTGCCGATGGTGACTGTCAACCACAATGAGCACCAGCACACTGAGGCTGGCTGAAGGCGTTCGTTTGTGGGGCCCCATCTTGCCCCCTCTTCCCAAACATGCAAAACCCCATTGACGTTAGGGGCAAGCACATGACCAATCCTGCAACCGACGACCGCCGTTACTGGGAGGATCTGCGGCTCGGCGAGGTGATCGAGCTTGGCCGCACCACTTTGACCCGTGAGATGATCACCAGTTTCGCGCGTGAGTTCGACCCCTTCCCCTTTCATCTCGATGAAAGCGCCGCCAAGGCTTCGCTGCTCGGCGGGCTCGCTGCGAGCGGCTGGCAAACCGGTGCACTTTGCCTGCGCCTGCTGGCCGACAGCTTTCTCGTCACCACCGCTTCGGCCGGCATTGTGCGCGTGCGGAACTTGAAGTGGAAAAACCCGGTCATGGTTGGCGATGACATCGGCGGCACCGCCACTATAACCGAGTTGAGCCGCTCGGAGCACCATCCACAGTTCGGGGTCCTGGCGCTGGACTTTGACGTCAGCAACCAAAGGCGCCTGCCGGTGCTGCTGATGCGGCTGTCTGTCCTCGTGGCAGAGCGACCCGTCGGAGCCCTCGCATGACCCGCTGGTTCGAAGACATTGTGCTTGACGAGGTATTCAGTCTCGGCAGTCACAATTTTGAGGCGGACGACATGGTCCGCTTCGCCGCTTTGTACGACCCTCAATCCCTCCACACTGATCGAGAGGCAGCCCAGCACAGTCAGTTCGGCGGACTGGTCGCCAGTGGCTGGCACATCGCCAGCGTGGCGCACCGCAAGATGGTCGATGCGCTTTTTGCCGAAGAGGAACGGTTGCGTACCCTCGGCCACGAGCCTGGCCTGTCTGGCCCTTCCCCCGGCGTCAACAGCATGGATTTTCCCGCTCCGGTACGCCCCGGCGACGTCGTGAGTTTCCGCCTCGTGGTCACCAACAAGCGTCACTCCAATACCATACCCGGCTGGGGGCTGCTGTTTAACCGGCTCACCGGCACCAACGAGCAAGGGCAATTGGTTTACGAAGCAAACCTTGTTGGTTTTTCCAAATTGCGCGATTACCGCATGCCCTGGTGGCAAAAACTGTTGCAGGCACTCACCAGAGTGCCGATCATCGGCCCTTTGCTCGCGCGCCGTGCTTGAACCTGGCGCACTCCGTCGCCACTCTGTGCGCATGCGCCGAATCGCCCTCGTCCCCCTTATCGCCGCCCTTCTCGCCGGCCCTGCTGCAGCTCAAAGCTTTGAGGGCAACTGGAGCTGCCGCGATCAAACCTCCGAGAAGGCCGGCATCCTGACCATTTATGGCGCGGTGTACGGCTTTGCCTCCACCACCTTCGCCGATGCGGCGTCCGGCACGGGCAGCATCACCGGCTACCAGGACGGCGTCGGCTTCAACGATGGCGGCCTCAGGACAGCCCGCGGCATCCAGGCCGGCCGCGTCATTCCCGACCCGAACCACGGTGTCGCCATCCAGCTGGAAACCAGCGACGCCATCATGATGCTCTGCACGCCCCGCTAGGATCGCTCCGGCGGCATCCTGTCGCACCCGGTTGAACTTTCCGGCAGCTCTGCGCATTCTTGGAGCGCGGCGCCGGGCCCCTCTGGTCACAGTTCACTGTGGCGATGTCGGAGCTGCTCCACCTATCACATGGAGATGGTCCGGCGATGGAATCGCTTCTTGCCGCCCTTTCGGGCGAGTTTCTCGGTACCCCTGTTTATTTCTGGGTGGCGTTCATCACGGTTGTGATCGCGCTGCTGGTGTTCGACCTTGGCATTCTGCACAAGGACGAGCATGAGATCTCTGCCCGTGAAAGCCTCACGCTTTACGGCTTCTATGTTGCCATCGCCATGGCATTCGGCGCCTGGGTCTGGTGGGCCCGCGGCTCCGAGGCCGGGCTGGAATTCTTCACCGGCTATCTGATCGAGCAAAGCCTGGCGATGGACAACATGTTCGTCATCGCCACCATCTTCGGCTTCCTCGCCATTCCAAGGCTGTACCAGCACCGCGTTCTGTTCTGGGGCATTCTCGGCGTTATCGCCTTCCGCGCCATCCTGATCGGACTCGGTGCTGCCCTCGTGCATTCCTTCAGCTGGATTCTGTTCGGCTTCGGCGCTTTCCTCGTCTTCACCGGCATCCGCATGTTCAAGCATCAGGATGAAACGCCTGATATCGAGCAAAATCCGGTCTTCCGCTTCCTGCGCAAGCACTTCCGCATCACCAAGGAACTGCATGGCCGGGACTTCACCGTGCGTCAGCCGGACCCGAAAACCGGCAAGGTCGTGCTATTTCTGACGCCGCTCGCCGTTGCGCTGATCATGGTGGAAGCCGTCGACCTGATCTTTGCCGTCGATTCGGTGCCCGCCGTCTTTGCGGTCACGCAGGATACCTTCATCGTCTACACGTCCAATATCTTCGCCATCCTGGGCCTGCGCGCCCTGTACTTCGCCCTGGCTGCGGCCATGAACCGCTTCCGTTATCTGCAAACGGCCTTGGCGGTCGTGCTGGTTCTGGTCGGCATCAAGATCTTCCTTGTGCCCATGGGCATCAAGATCGACACGCTGCTCTCGCTTGTGGTCACCCTGGGCATTCTGGCGGGCGGCATTTTGTTCTCGCTCTGGAAGACCCGCAACGAGCCCGATGTCAGCGCCGAAGAAGCACCCACGACCGGACAACTGGAGCCATAACGGCCCGCTAAATCGCAACAGGAAGGCACCCCTGCCAAGTCTTGCCGCATTTTCTTTCTAATTGAGAAGAAATGAACAGGAGATCGCACATGGGTGCCATCCACGAAATCGTCTTTGACTGCGAACAACCCGCCGAACTGGCGCAGTTCTGGGTCAATCTGCTGGACGGATACACGCTACGCGAACAGGACGAGGCGGAACTCTCCCGCCTCGCCGATCTGGGTCTGGCTCCCGACGCGGGTCAGGTCGTCATGGTTGATGGCCCCGGGCCCAGTATCTGCTTCCAGAACATCGACGGCAGGCGGCCGGACAACAACCGCGTTCACTTCGACATCGTCGCTACCGATCGGCCCAGCGAAGTGGAAAAGCTCAAGGAAGTCGGCGCCGAGATCGTTCGGGTCTTGCCGACCTATACCATCCTGCGCGATCCGGAGGGTAACCAGTTCTTCCTCATCGACAATCGGGAAGCCATCGCCGCCTGAGGCGGCCTCTGTCCTTGCCACCTGCACCTGCGGGGTTCTTCCCACCTTAACGCAGAACAAGCACTGCCCCTGTCGCACCGTGGTATTGCGGCTCGAGGCACCTCCAACTGCCCCATTCACCGGCGGCATTGGCTGTAACTGCGCCTTGCGCCGCCCGCTTTGGGCCGGCGTGGGGATCAGGTCCGATAACCCGCAGCTTCAGTCTGTCGGCACGACAAGGTCTATCGAGCTTGGCAACGGCATGCATCAACGCTGAACGAAGCGGCAACAGCTGTGGTCGACTAACCCGGGCTCACTCCAATAGCCTGGCCAGCACGCTGAAGCCCGATGAGGGCCCCCAACATGTGCCCCACCCGCTTGCTCGCGCCAAGCTTGCGCATGGTGAAGTCCACCCTGGCTCCACGCCCGTAAGCCAAGCGCAGCAACGGGGTATCAGTGTCCGCTGAACGCCATCAGGGAATGGATGGCCACGCCCTCATGGCGGAGCTTTTCCGCCCCGCCCAGATCGGGCAGATCGATGGCGAAGGTGGCATGGTCGCATTGCGCTCCGGTCCGGCGCAGCAGTCCGACTGCGGCCAGTGCCGTGCCCCCGGTCGCGATCAGATCGTCGACCAGCAGCACCTTGTGTGCATCGTTGAGCACATCGGCGTGGATCTCGATCGTGTCCACGCCATATTCCAGCACATAGTTCTGCCCGATGGTCTGCCCGGGCAGCTTGCCGCGCTTGCGGATGGGCACGAACCCGACCCCCAGGGCGATGGCCACGCCGGCCCCAAAAATGAACCCGCGCGCCTCGATGCCCGCAACATGGGTGATGCCCATGCCGCGATGGGCCTGCGCCATTCGCTCGACGCTTTCCTTGAAGCCTTCCGGATGCTCGATCAAGGTCGTGATATCGCGGAACAGGATCCCCTTCTTGGGATAATCCGGGATGGTGCGAACTAGCGATTGCAGATCAAGGGACATGGACAAACTCGTGAAACCAGAACTCAGCGCAGCCGTTGGCCGACGATCATGCGCGCCACTACGCCCGCCTTGTAGGCGGCGCCGCGCGTCACGGCCAGTGCCGTATCACGCGCCTTGGGATTGTTCACCACCGCCCGCATGCCGGCCTTGACCACGGGATGCCGGCTTGCTGCAACGGCAGCACTCACCACGGTGACGGCAATGCGGATCGCAGACATGACGGCTCCTCGAGATCGCGGGAAGCCACATAATGCGGCCTCTCGCCAGATTGGCAAGGGGGGTGCGGCCGAACTACGGCGCGCCTAGCAAAAAGGGTCCCGTAGGACCCTTGACGCATGGCTTGTATTCGCTGCCCGAGCTTAGTGCTCGATGCCCTTCCAGATGCGGGTCTTGGTTGCCCAGAGCAGCCCTGCAAACAGCACGAGGAACAGCAGCACCACGAAACCCGTCTGCTTGCGCGATACGAGGCCCGGCTCGGCCATCCACATCATGAACGCGGAAACGTCCTGGGAATATTGATCCACCGTCAGCGGCACGGTCTGGCCATCTTCACCCGGCTCATAGGCGATCTGGTCGTCTGACAGGGGTGGCGCCATACCGATGGCGTGACCGGGGAAGTAGTCGTTGTAGTACTTGCCCTCGGGCAACTCGAACCCTTCAGGGGCGTCACGATAACCGGTTAGCAGCGCATGGATGTAATCCGGGCCGCCTTCCGCATAAGCCGTGAAATAGTTGAACACCCAGGTCGGGAACGGATCGCTGACGCCGCGGGCCTTGGCCAGCACCGAGAAGTCGGGCGGCACCGAGCCGCCATTGGCGTCGCGCGCATCCTGGTCCGAGGGGAATGGCGAGGGCCAGCGGTCGGCCGGCACTGCCGGGCGCACGCCACCTTCCGCGGCGGGATCCGCCACTTCGTATTCGGCCGCCAGCGCCTTGACCTGTTCTTCGGAGAACTCGGGCCCACCGGGTTCGGCCAGGTTGCGGAACGCGATCAGCTTGGCACTGTGACAACTCGAGCAAACTTCCCGGAACACCTGGAAGCCACGTTGCAACTGATTGCGGTCATAGGTGCCGAAGATACCGGCAAAGCTCCAGCCCTGCCGCTCGATATGCGGCGTGGCGTGGGTATCGGCTTCCTGGGCGAAGGCTGGCGCGGCCAGCAGGCCCGCCGTCAGCGCCACGGCGGAGATGAGTGTCTTGATATTGAACATTGACCTGATCCCGACCGTCACGGCAGTGCCTTACCCAACACGCTTTCCGAGATGCTGGTCGGCAAGGGACGCGGCTTCTCGAACATCGGCAGGAAGGGCAGAACAACAAGGAAGTAGAAGAAGTAGTAGAACGTCGAAACCTTAGCCAGCACCACATAGATGCCTTCCGCCGGCGCAGCGCCGAGATAGGCCAGGGCAAAGAAGTTCAGGATGAACAGGGCGTAGAACCACTTGAACAGCGGCCGGAACGTACCCGAGCGCACCGGCGAGCGGTCCAGCCACGGCACGAACAGCAGGATCACGATGGAGCCCGCAAAGAAGATCACGCCGCCCAGACGGGAGTCGATGAACAGGATGTTGAAGTCGATGGCGCGCAGGATGGCGTAGAACGGCAGGAAGTACCATTCGGGCACGATATGGGCCGGCGTCACCTGGCTGTTGGCCATGACATAGTTGTCGGGGTGACCCAGGATATCGGGAATGAAGAACACGAACCAGGCGAACGGAATGGCGAACACCACGATCGCGAACAGGTCCTTCATCGTATAGTACGGATGGAAGGGCACCGTGTCGCGGCTCGACTTCACGTCCACGCCCACCGGGTTGTTGTTGCCCGGCACATGCAGCGCCCAGATATGGAGTGCCACCAGCGCAGCCACCACGAATGGCAGCAGATAGTGCAGCGAGAAGAACCGGTTCAGCGTCGGATTATCGACAGCAAACCCACCACGCAGCAGCTCCAGGATCGGGTTACCCACAATCGGGATGGCCGCGAAGATGTTGGTGATCACGGTCGCGGCCCAGAAGCTCATCTGCCCCCAAGGCAGCACATAGCCCATGAACGCCGTTGCCATCACGAGGATGAAGATCAGCACGCCGATGATGTAAAGGATCTCGCGCGGCGCCTTGTAGGAGCCGAAAAACAAGTTGCGGCCCATATGGATGTAAAGGGCGGCAAA
>JAQGKH010000357.1 GCA_028290225.1 Devosia sp.
GGCCAGCCCAGCAGGGCATCGCCAAAGATGGAGCCAACCAGAAAGGCGAGGTTCACCACCAGCACGGCGGTACGGGCCGCAATGATGGCAAGACGCTCGCGCTCGGCCCCTACCCGCCGCGACAGCCACACCAGCCCCATCGCCAAGGCGCCGAGCACCAGGATGGTCAGCCCTGGTCGTTCAACCCCCAGGAAATAGCTCGCGGTCCAGTAGGCCGTGCTGCTGCCCAGAGCCGCTGCCAGCATCAGGACGCTCAGCGCCGCCAGCAGGCCCGAACCGGCGACAACCGCGCTGCCGGCCAGCCCCAGTGCCAAGAGGAGGCTGACCCAAACCGAACCGCCCGCCAGCAACCATAGCGCCGCCATCACCCCAAGTGCTCCGGTCACGGTGATGATCTGGGCAAATACCCGCCACCGAACCTGCCCTCGCTGCTTGAGCAGCAGCCCCATTGCCAGCATCAACCCGCCGATCAACAAAGCGGTTTGCGGCGTCGGCAGCAGCACGCCCACGCCCAAGGCCACTGCCACCGTGCCAAAGGCCAGCAGGATATTGGTTGCCATCGCCCCGGTATCGGCTGCCGCCAGGGTCTTGAGGCGCTCCGCCTCGGCCGGGGTCAGCTTGCCGGCTGCCACCAGCGATGTCAGGTCCAGAACGATCTTCATGGTGCGCCTCCTGCCCCGCCTTTAGCATGCACTGCGTTGCCAGACTGTTCACCGCAGGCAGGGCTCCATTGCTTCATCGGCACTTGCCGATGAAGGCGGGGATGTGCAATCTGCGCTTTCTTTTCTCGACCAACGGTTTTCTCATGTCTCTGCTGTTTACCCCGGCCACTTTGCGCGGCCTCGAGTTGCGCAATCGCTCCGTAATTGCGCCCATGTGCCAGTATTCCGCCAAGGATGGCTTCGCCAATGATTGGCACCTGGTGCATCTCGGGCGCTTCGCCATGGGCGGATTTGGGCTGGTGATCCTGGAAGCCACCGCCGTCACCGCCGAAGGCCGCATCTCCTATGGCGACCTGGGCATCTGGAAGGATGACCATATCCCGACCCTGACCCGCATCGTGGATTTCCTCCACAGCCAGGGCGCTGCCGCCGGCATCCAGTTGGCCCATGCCGGGCGCAAGGCTTCGACGCCCATTCCGTGGCGCAACGGCTTTGATGAAACCGAAGCCGAAAAGGAAGCGGTCGGCTTCCAGAGCTGGACCCCGGTCAGCCCCACCGACGAAATCCACGCCGAAGGCAAGGAGTTCACCAAGCCGGCGGCGCTCGATGCCGCAGGGATCCGCAACGTCATCGATGCGTTTGTCGCCGGCGCACTGCGCGCCAATGAAGCTGGGTTCGACCTGGTCGAAATCCACGCCGCCCATGGCTATCTGCTGAACCAGTTCCTGTCGCCGCTCGCCAACAAGCGCACCGACGAATATGGCGGCAGCCGCGAGAATCGCATGCGCCTGGTGCTGGAAGTCACCGAAGCGGTGCGCGCCGTGTGGCCCGCCGACAAGCCCATTCTCGTCCGCCTTTCCGTCAGCGACAACGACCCCGCCGGCTGGCAGGTGGAGGACAGCGTCGCCTTGGCCAAGGAGCTCAAGGCCCTGGGTGTCGACGCCATCGATTGCAGCACCGGCGGCTTCGATACCGGGTCGATCAAATCGGCTCCCGGCTACCAGGTCCCATTCAGCAGCGCCGTGCGCCACGGCGCCGATATTCCCACCATAGCCGTGGGCCTTCTCGGCGATCCGGTAAGCGATGAAGGCGTCCTCCAGAATGGCGACGCCGATTTCATCGCCCTGGCCCGTGCCGCTATGGATGATCCCAACTGGGCCCTTCATGCGCAATATGCCTTGGGGGAAACCGGCTATGAGCTGTGGCCCAACCAGGCCGTGCGCGTGCGCGAGCGGGACCGGTGGCTTGGCCTGCGTGGCTTTGCCGCCAAGGCCTCCTAAGCCTCGCATCCTATTTCTGCCGCTTTGCGGGCGGCACATGATCGGCATGTGACCGCCCGCGACCGGGGAGAAGCTCAGTGGATACCAAAGCCGCTATCATTGCACTGCTGAGCGTTTGGGGGGTGGGCGCCTGCCCCACCCCCCCTGCCCTGGCCCAGGAAGCCGAAGACAGCATCGAAGATGACGGGCGGGAAACCGATAACCCGCTCCTCAACAAGGTCTGGGTGCGCTCGGACGCTGACGACAGCCAGCCCGGGCCGATGCAGATCTTCCTGGGTGATGGCACCCTGGTGAGCGACAGCTGCTGGGAAACCTATCGCCTGTCCAAATGGCAGCAGGTCTCCGCCACGGCCATCAGCTGGGACGAGGACGGCATGACGATCAATGCCGATATCGCCAGCCTCAGCGACAGCGAACTCGTGCTGCGCCTGCATCTGGGCGCCGATACGCTCGAGCACCGCTTCGTCACCGCCAGCACACCCTCTGTCTGTCCGGACATGAACAAGGGTTGAGCCTCACAGGACCACCTGCGTGCCGATTTCCACCACCCGTCCGGTGGGGATATGGAAATATTCGGTGGCGTCGCTGGCGTTGCGCGCCAGCCGTGTAAACAGCCGGTCCTGCCAGTATCGCACCAGCCCCTGGCGCGGGCCGGGCTTGAGCGAGCGCCGCGACAGGAAGAACGAGGTCGACATGATGTCGAACTTCCATCCCAGCTTGCGGGCCAGGATCAGCGCCTTCGGGATATTGGGGCTTTCCATGTAGCCAAAGGTCACGACCACCCGGCTGAACAACTCGTTGTAGGCGTCGATCGTCACCTTCTCATCGTCGGGAACACGCGGCGAGGCGGAAGTCCGGACGGTCAGGATGACGTTCTGCTCGTGCAGCACCTTGTAGTGCTTGAGGCTGTGAAGCAGCGCCGTGGGCGCCCCTTCGATATCGCTGGTCAAGAACACCGCCGTGCCGGGCACGAGCGCCGGGCGCTTCTTGGACAGATTCTCCACGAGGAACTGCAAGGGCACTTCATCGCGGCGCGTTTTTTCGGCCAGCCGTCGACGCCCACCGATCCAGCTCGCCATGATGATGGCCACCACCGCGGCCACGGCCGCCGGCACCCACCCGCCCTGGAAGAGTTTCGAGACATTGGCGGCGAAAAATCCGCCATCGATCACGAAAAACACCATGCCGAAGACCACCACCGCGACCGGGTTCCAGCGCCAGTTTCGCCACATCACCACGAGCAGCAGCAGCAGCGTGACGATCATCACTCCCGAAACCGCGATCCCGTAGGCATTGGACAGGGCTTCCGAGCTGCCGAACACCACCACCAGCACCAGCACCCCGATCATCAGCATGGTATTGATCTGGGGCATGTAGATCTGGCCGCTTTGCGTGGCGGAGGTGTGCTGCACCACCATGCGCGGCAGCATGTTGAGCGCGATCGCCTGCTGCGCCAGGCTGTAGGTGCCCGAAATGACCGCCTGGCTCGCAATGATGGTGGCGAGAGTGGCGAGCGCCACAAACGGTCCCAGCGCCCATTCAGGCTGCATTTCAAAGAAGGGGCTCTGGACATGCTCCACGCCGACCTGCAGCACAAAGGCACCCTGGCCGAAGTAGTTCAACAGCAAACAGGGAAATACCAGGCCGAACCAGGCAATCACTATGGGCTTGCGCCCGAAATGCCCCAGGTCGACATAAAGGGCCTCGGCGCCGGTGACCGCCAGAAACACCGCCCCGATTACCACAAAGGCAATTCCGATATGGGTCGCCAGAAACTCCAGCCCCAGCAGCGGGTTCAGGGCGAACAGCACCGCCGGATATTCCACGATATGCACCATTCCGGACACGCCCAGCGTCAGGAACCACAGCGCCGTCACCGGCCCGAACACGATCGACACCTTGGCCGTGCCGAACCGCTGCACAAAGAAGATGCCGACAATGATCACGAGTGTGATCGGCACCACCCAGCGCCGCATATTGGGCGCGACCAGTTCAACACCTTCGACAGCCGAAAGCACCGATATGGCTGGCGTGATGATCGCATCGCCGAAAAACAGTGAGGCGCCCAGGATACCCAGGAGCGTGATCCAGGCGGGCGGATTGGTGAACGTCTTGCGCGCCAGCGCCACGAGCGACAATGTCCCACCCTCGCCCTTGTTGTCGGCGCGGGTGACAAAGAAGATATATTTGACCGCAACGGTCAGCGTCAGGGCCCACACGATCAGAGAGAGCAGCCCCAGAATCTCGCTGGCGCTCGATGCGGCGCCGGGGCGAATGCTCATTGCCTGCCGGAAGGCATAGATCGGGCTGGTGCCGATGTCGCCATAGACCACGACGTGTGCACCCAGGATCAGCACCGGAAGAT
>JAQGKH010000003.1 GCA_028290225.1 Devosia sp.
CCACCCCATAGGCTTCCATCAGGAGCTCATTGGTGTGCTCATGGCTGGAGCCGACCATGCTCATGTGAACAGCATCGGTCATTTCAAAGCCCAGTTCGGTGCACACTTCGAAGACGATGGTCTTGAACACACTTTCGGTGTCCAGGATTGTGCCGTCCATGTCGAAAATGGCGGCCTGAAAAGGTGCTAGCTGCAAATGGTTCTGTTCCCGGGTCATTGGGCTCGATATAGGGCAGTTCGGACTTCATCGCTAGACACCGGCGCGAGGTGATGAAACCGAGTGATCGCCGGGAGCCAAGCACTCCAACCAACGTTGTTCGACCATGAACAGGTTCCAGCCCGCCAAACAGCATCAGACTCTGGGCGACGCGTTCTTTGACCGCGTTGCCCCTGCCCCATTTCCTAAAACCATCCTGCGGCACCGTGACCAGCGCTGGGCCAAGCGCCTCGGCCTGGAAGATTTGACGGACGAGCAGTGGACTGCCCATTTCGGACGGTTCCAGCCGTTGCCCCAGTCGCTTGAAACGCCCTTAGCGCTGCGCTATCACGGTCATCAGTTCCGCTCCTATAATCCGGACCTTGGCGATGGACGGGGCTTCCTGTTTGCCCAAGCCCGCGATCTTGAAGACGGCCGCCTGCTGGATCTTGCCACCAAGGGTTCGGGTCGCACGCCATGGTCGCGCGGGGCCGATGGGCGCCTCACGCTAAAGGGAGGGGTGCGCGAGATCCTGGCCACCGAGATGTTGGAGGCGCTTGGGGTCAACACCTCCAAGAGCTTCTCCCTGATCGAAACCGGAGAGGAGCTGGAGCGGGGCGACGAGCCTTCTCCGACCCGTGGCTCGGTGCTGGTTCGGCTCAGCCATAGCCATATCCGCATCGGCACCTTCCAGCGGCTGGCCTACCTCGAGGAAACCGAGAATATCGCTCGTTTGCTCGACTACTCCATCGCCAATTATTTCCCCCACCTTGCGGAAGCGGCCGACAAGCCTGTCGCCTTCCTTGAAGAGGTCGTGGCGAGGGTTACGCGCATGGGAGCGCAGTGGACCGCTGCAGGCTTTGTGCATGGAGTGCTCAATACCGACAATATCAACATCACCGGGGAAAGCTTCGATTATGGCCCGTGGCGGTTCCTACCCAGCTACGATCCAAACTTCACCGCAGCCTATTTTGATGAAACCGGGCTTTACAGCTTTGGCCGCCAGCCTGAAGCCCTGGCCTGGAATCTCACCCGACTAGCGGAGTGCCTCGTGCCACTATCCAGCGTCGAAGCCCTGGAGCCGGCGCTCAATACGGTATGGCCCGCGTTCAGGGCCGTACTGCCCACGGCTTTGCTGGGGCGGCTTGGGTTGCAATCGCAGGGTGGAGAGGCTGACACGGCCTTTGTGAATGCGCTGTTCACCTTCTTGCTGGCCAGTCAGGCGCCCTACGAGCAGTTCTTCTTTGACTGGCGCGGCGGCGCAGCCGGTGCGGAGCGTGCGGCGCGCAGCCCATCGGCGTCCCACTATGCCAGCCCGGCCTTCCGCCCGGTGGCCGATGCCTTGGAAGCCTTCATGCCTTTGCCCGACCTGAACCTGGATCACCCCTATTTCACGCGATCGCAGCCACGCACCATGCTGATCGAGGAGGTTGAAGCCATTTGGGCACCGATCGCCCAAGCCGATGACTGGTCGGCACTGCATTTGGCGCTGGATGAAATTGCCGAGATGCGCGAGGCTTACGGAGTAAAGCCTTGAGGAGAAGCCATGCCCCTTTACGCCTTGGATGGCGCTGCGCCCCAGATCGATGATAATGTGGCCTGGATAGCGCCCGATGCCGTCTTGGTGGGGCGCGTTGTGCTGGGTGCGGATGTCGGCATCTGGTTCGGCGTAGTCGCCCGCGGCGACAACGAGACTATCACCATTTCGGCGGGCTCCAATATCCAGGAGCATGTTGTGCTGCACACCGATATGGGCTTTCCGCTTACTATCGGCCGAGGCTGTACGATCGGCCACAAGGCGATGCTGCATGGTTGCACCATCGGCGGCAACACGCTGGTCGGCATGGGCGCGACTGTGCTCAACGGGGCTGTGGTCGGGGCGAACTGTCTTGTGGGGGCGGGCGCGCTCGTCACTGAGGGAAAGATCATCCCGGACGGGTCGCTCGTGATCGGCGCGCCTGGAAAGGTGGTACGACAACTCGAGCCCACCGAAGTCGAACGGCTGCAGAGATCGGCCTTGAGCTATATCCGCAATGCCCGCCGGTTTGCCGCCGGACTTGTTGCCACCGCACCAGCGCATTTCGATCCGGCATGATCGGGCGGCTTAACCATGTTGCTATCGCGGTTCCCGATCTTGCAGTGGCGGCCGAACGGTACCGGGCCCTGCTCGGGGCAAGCGTTTCCCAACCGCAATGTCTGCCCGAGCATGGCGTGCAGGTCGTGTTCGTCGACACGGGCAATAGCAAGATCGAGCTAATGGAGCCGCTGGGGGATACATCGCCTATAGCAAAGTTCCTGGCCAGAACGCCCGAAGGGGGCGTGCACCATCTTTGTTTCGAGGTCGCCGACCTTGTGGCTGCCTCGGGGTACCTTGTTGCCCAGGGGGCGCGGCTGCTGGGCGACGGACAGCCGCGGGTGGGCGCTCACGGCAAGCCGGTATTGTTCATCCACCCCAAGGATTTCAACGGCACGCTGATCGAACTCGAGCAGATTTGACCACCCTTCTTGAGGGGGTCTTTACCATTCGGCGCACCTCGCCTGGGTGCGCAGTCAATCGTAAACTTCCTGCCGCTAGCTTTCCTCGATGAGGCGATGGAAAGCAGCGGTGCGAACAAAACATCATCTGCAGAGCAAGGCACTGAGTTGGGTTCAGCCGATGATGCTGCCGGCGCTCCTTGCCTTGCTGGTTATCGCAACTGCCGGGGTATGGCTTGACCGGCAGAATACCACCATCGAGCAGGGGCGGCTGCGCAGCAGCGTGCTCAGCCAGGTATCGTTGATCCGCGCTCGACTGGAAGGCAACATCAACGCCGATCTGCAACTCGTCCGGGGGCTGGTCGCAGCCATAGCCAGCGAGCCCGACATGAGCCCGGCGCGCTTTGAAGAGCTTGCCAGCATCTTGTTCGAGCAGCCGACGCAGTTGCGTTCGCTTGCTGCCGCACCCGATCTGGTGGTGCGTATGGTCTATCCCGTGGCCGCAAACCGGCAGGCAATCGGCCTCGATTACCGAA
>JAQGKH010000028.1 GCA_028290225.1 Devosia sp.
CAGCGCGGCTGGCCCCCGCGCGGTGGCCAGCATGATCCGGATGCCATGCGAGCGTGCATGGGTGACTGCGGCCTTCACTGAAGGCGGCAGGCGATAGTCCCGCGTCAGCAGGGTCCCGTCCACATCCGTGGCGAACAGGAAGCGGCCTGTTGCCGCTTCGCTTGCCGCAGGGGCCGGGGAATGGGCTTGAGTGCTAAGCATCGGCCAGATCGGAGCCGGTTGCGGCCATCATGATGCGCTCTTCGGTCATGGCCGCGCGGGCCAGTTCCTGCACCACACGTCCATTGCGCATCACATAGGTGCGGTCGCACAGCCCGATGATTTCGGGCAGTTCAGACGAAACCATGATGATGCCGACCTTTTCGTTGTCGGCCAGATCGGCCAGGACCTGGTAGATTTCGCGCTTGGCGCCGATATCGACGCCCCGGGTCGGCTCGTCGATCAGCAACACGCGGCAATCGGCATTGAGGAGCTTGGCCAGCACGCATTTCTGCTGGTTGCCGCCGCTCAGATTGCCCACGATCTCATCCTTGGACGGCGTCTTGATGCGCAGCCGTGAAATATATTTGCCAGCTAGCTGCCTTTCCTTGGAGCCGGCAATGACGCCGGCGGAGGTCGCATTGGACAGCTTGGCGATCGAGATGTTGAAGCCGACGCTTTGGTTCATGAACAGGCCCTGTTTGCGCCGGTCTTCGGGCACGAGGCCCACGCGCTGCGCCAGCCCGCGTCGCGGCGAGCGGAATGGGCTGCGCACGCCCATGCTGTTGAAGGAGCGGGCCTGGGCGCCGTCGGCACCCGCAATGGCGCGCAGCAATTCGCTGCGCCCGGCGCCGGCGAGCCCGCAAACGCCCACGATCTCGCCTTCGCGGACCTGGATATGGGCATCCTTGAGGATGCTGTTGGACAGGCCCTCGACTTCGAGCAGCATCTCGCCGGGAAGGGGCTTGCGGTCGGGATAAACATCGGACAGTTCACGCCCCACCATCATCCGCACCAGATCGTTGCGCGTCAGCTCGGACGTGGGCTTGACGCCCACTACGCGGCCATCGCGCATCACCTGCGTGCGGTCGCTGATGGCAAAGACTTCTTCGAGACGGTGCGAGATGTAGATGAAGGACATGCCTTCCGCCGCCAAGCGGCGGATAATGGCGAAGAGCTTTTCCAGCTCGGCATCGCCCAGCACGGCCGAGGGCTCGTCCAGCACCAGTATCTTGGCATTCTGCGACAGTGCCTTGGCGATTTCCACGATCTGGCGATACGCAACGCTGAGCGTTTCGACCCGGGCGGTGACATCGATATCAAAGCCCAGGCGGTTGATGATGGCGGCAGCGTCCTTGCGTACCTTGGCCCATTCTACGGTGCCCAGCGGGGTGCGCGGCAGACGGCCGAGATAGATGTTCTCGGCAACGCTCAGATGCGGCGCCAACAGCAATTCCTGGTAGATGATCGCCACGCCCATGCGCATCATCAGCAGCGGTGACGTGTAATTGACGGGTGAGCCGAACAGCTGGATCTCCCCTTCATCGGCGCGGTAGGCGCCTGACAGGATCTTCATCAGCGTTGACTTGCCGGCCCCGTTCTCGCCGACCAGCGCCAGGATCTCGCCGCGATCGAGCGAGATGTTGACGCCATCAAGTGCCGTCACGCCCGGAAAGCGCTTTGTGATGTTGGTCATCGAAAGAGCCGACGTGTTGGACATCAGAAAAGTCTCTCGTTGTGGTTGCAGTTGAACCCGCGGCACGAGGCGCCAACCGCTTGCTGTGTGTCGCCGGCAGTGCATGGGAGGGCAGGGCGCTGCCGGCAGCCCGGGCCTCGAGCCATTGCTGCTGTGTGCGTGAGCATCGGCAACATGGTCCTGGCGATCCTAATGGGCGCTCGGGGAAAGGCGCTGCTGCAACCGCATCAGCGCCTTGAGGTAGTAGTAGTCGCCATACATGACCGACTCGTCGATCCCCAGGCCGTGCGGCAGGTCAGCAGTGCAATGCAGCAACAGCCCGCCTTCATCCCCCTCATTGGCGCAGGTTTCCGCGAGGGCCGACAACAGCCGGCTTGCGACGTCGAGATAATGGCGCTTGCCGGTGGCATCGAACAGCTTGATGAACCCGAAAGCGGCAATTGCCCCGGCCGAAGCGTCCTTGTAGGGCAGGTAGGCAGGCGCCTGGAAATCCCATGGCGGCACGCCATCGGCCGGCAGGTGCTTGAGGAAATAAGCGGCCGCACGTTCGCTTGCCGCCAGGTATTCGGCATCGGGCAGCATCTGCGCCAGCATGGCGAGCCCCCCGATTGCCCAGGCCTGACCACGGCTCCAGGTGGTTTCGGGTCCGTGGCCCTGGTAGGTGTCGCCGGCAATCGGGGCGCCGGTTTCGGGCGAGAAGCGGAACATGTGATACACTGAACCATCCTCGCGCATGACATGGCGCAGGTTCTTGTCGGTATGGCCGCGTACCACGTCCAGCAAAGCCGGATCGCCGCCCTGCTGGACCGCCCACACAAGCAGGGGCAGGTTCATCAGCGTATCGACCAGGACATTGCCGCTCCAGTCCTCGCCGCCGAAAAAGCCCCAGCCCGGGATGAAGCCGCCGGCTGAATTGTATTGGCTTGCCAGCGCCCGGGCCGCCTGCATTGCGGCCACGCGATAGCCTTCGTTGCCTTCGAGCTGCCAGCCCTTGATGGCGCTGGGCACGAACATGAAGCCCAGGTCGTGATTATTGGCGTCGTCGGCACGCGGCAGCAGCCGGTCGGTAAAATGCCTGGCGCGGGCGAGGCTCTTCTGGTCGCTATCATGCTCGTAGGACAGCCACAGCAAGCCTGCCCAGAAGCCGCCGGTCCATACGCCATCAGGCGTGAACGTCCACTTCTTCTTTTCCGTGATGTGGGGGAAATCAACGATCTCGCCGTCAATCTTGCGAACACGCGCAACGGCCTGGTCGACGGCGTTTGCCAGCCAGGTTGTCTTCGGCTCCATTACATCACCAAGATTGCGCAAGCTCAACGATCGACCCCAATTCCAAGAAAACGATTTCTAAGAAGGACACTTATATGCTGGATGCAGCTTGTCAATGCCTTTAGTTCAGGAGCATTGCGAGACATCAGCGCCGGGCGAGCCGAGAGAAAGCGATTTCCGAAGATTCAACCTTTTATCAGGAAATCGGCGCCCCGCTCGGCGATCATGATGGTGGCAGCGTTGGTGTTGCCGCTCACCACCGTGGGCATGATCGAGGCATCGATGACGCGGAGACCATCAACACCCCGGACGCTCAACCGGTCATCGACCACCGCCATGTCGTCTGCGCCCATCGTGCAGGTGACTGAGAGATGGTAGTTGGAATCCACGTTCAAGCGGATCCAGTACTCGATCTCGTTGTCGCTCACCACCTTCGGCC
>JAQGKH010000176.1 GCA_028290225.1 Devosia sp.
CCACCAAACCGATCCGCGCCATTGTTCCTGCCTCCAGCTATGCGCCCAAAAAGCACGGGCGCTGCCAGCCGGCAAGCGGGCGGACAGGCCTTGGGCCACCGGGCCCGGATCGTTGCCGCCTGTTCCAAACTGCGCGCCCCGATGCTAGGGACAGAGCAATTCTTGCTGGACCTGTACCCATGACCCCATCCATCACCCTGACCGGCATTGCGCGCGAGCTTGAGGCGCGGGCTCAATCGGGCAAGCCCATCCGCGTCGGCGTGATCGGGTCGGGCGAGATGGGCACCGATCTCGTTACGCAGATGTCCCTGATGCAGGGCATCGAGATGGCCGCCATCGCCACCCGCCGGCCCCATACCGCGCTCGCGGCCATGCAGATCGCCTATGGCGACGACAACAAGGGCCGCACCGCCGACAGCCCCGCCGCTGCCACCCGTGCCATTGAAGCGGGCAAAATCGCCATTACTTCAGCGCAAACCCTCGTCACCACGCCCAATATCGATGTGGTGATCGACGCCACCGGCAAGCCGGGGGTTGCCGCCGATTATGACCTGCTGGCCATGGAACATGGCAAGCACCTGGTGATGATGAATGTGGAGGCCGATGTCACCATCGGCCCCTATCTCAAGGCGCAGGCCGACCGGCTCGGCGTGATCTATTCGGTCGGCGCGGGCGACGAGCCTTCGTCCTGCATGGAGCTGATCGAGTTCGTTTCGGCCCTGGGCCTGCCCATTGTTGCGGCCGGCAAGGGCAAGAACAACCCCCTGCGCCACGACGCCATTCCCGATGAATACCGGGAAGAAGCGGAACGGCGCAACATGAACCCCCGCATGCTGGTGGAGTTCGTGGACGGCTCCAAGACCATGGTGGAAATGTGCGCCATCGCCAATGCCACCGGCCTCGTGCCCGATGTGCCGGGCATGCATGGCCCCAAAGCCGACCGCGACGACATGGCCAAGGTTTTGATCCCCCGCGAAGACGGCGGGATCCTTCACAAGATGGGCGTGGTCGATTTCACCGTGGGCAAGGGCGTGGCGCCCGGTGTCTTCGTGATCGTCAAGGCCGAGCATCCCCGCATCATCGAGCGCATGGATGACCTCCATATCGGTCACGGCCCCTATTACAGCTTTTTCCGCCCCTACCACCTCACCAGCCTTGAAGTGCCGCTGACCTGC
This sequence comes from Devosia sp., assembly GCA_028290225.1. Classification (GTDB taxonomy): domain Bacteria; phylum Pseudomonadota; class Alphaproteobacteria; order Rhizobiales; family Devosiaceae; genus Devosia. The sequence continues at coordinate 1,176 of JAQGKH010000176.1, forward strand.
GCCCGCATCATGTTGCATGGCAAGCCCGACATGGTGCCCCTGCCCCAGCCGGCGGCCGAGGTGTGCGCCGTTGCCAAGCGCGACTTGGCGGTCGGCCAAACCTTCGATGCCATCGGGGAAACCTGTTATCGCTCCTTCACCATGACCATTGGTGATAGCCGGATGAGGAAAGCGGTGCCGGTGGGTCTGCTCGAAGGCGGCAAGGTCACCCAGCCCGTCAAGAAGGGCGAGTTGCTGACCTCAGGCAACAGCCAGCCCGATATCTCGACCCGCCTTTATGCTCTCAGGCGCGAGCAGGACCGGATGCTGGGTCTCCCTTAGGTCCCGGGCGCCTGCTTGCCCGCGGCCGCGTCCTCCGCCAACTTGCCGGTCCTGCGCCCTGCGCCTCGGAACGGCGGCAGGCTTGCCCAATGGTGCCCGGCGGAGTAAATCCTGACCAATCAGTTCAGGAATGACCCGCATGTCTGAAACAGCCCTAGATCCCCGTGCCCCCATCCGCTTCCGCCACGAAACGCGCATGCGCCTGCTCGATGTGGTTGGGGTGACCGATATTACCCCGCTGATGCGCCGGGTTACCCTCCAGGGGGACATGACCGGCTTTGCCTCGCTTGGCCATGCCGACCACATCAAGGCATTCTTTTTCCCCCGGGGGGTAGAGCCCTTCGTAGCGCCCATCGGCCCCAACGGCGCCGAATGGCCGGGTGAACGCCCCGCCATGCGTGATTACACGCCCCGCTATTTCAACATCGAGCAAGGCACGCTGGTGCTCGATTTCGTGCTGCACGGCGATGGCCCCGCATCCACCTGGGCAGCCGGCGTCCGGCCGGGCGACAAGCTGGTGATCGGCGGGCCCCGCGGCTCGCTGGTCGTGCCCGCAACCTTTGACTGGTATCTGCTGGTTGGCGATGAAACCGCCCTCCCCGCGCTGGGCCGGCGCATCGAGGAACTGCCCGCCGGCGCCAGGGTCATTGCCCTGATCGAGGTGGACAATGGCGCCGAAGAACAGCGCTTCACCACGCACGCCGACCTGACCCTGCATTACCTGCATCGCAACGGACGGCCCGCCGGCACGACGAGCCTCCTCCCCGACGCCGTGGCAAACCTCACTTTCCCGCCCGGCGAGGCCTATGCCTATATCGCCTGCGAAAGCGGGATCAGCAAAGCCATGCGCGCCCAACTGACCGACCAGCGCAACTGGAACCCCGAATACATCAAGGCCGCCGGCTACTGGCTCCTCGGCACCGCCGACGCCAACGAACCGCACTGATCAACGCCGTCCCGCGCTGATGCCGGGCCCGCCCCGGTACCCAAATCCCCTTGCCCTTGGCCCAAATCCTGTGCATATCAAACCGGTCGGAACGGGGCTGTAGCTCAGTTGGGAGAGCGCGTCGTTCGCAATGACGAGGTCAGCGGTTCGATCCCGCTCAGCTCCACCATTCCGACAGTTATCCAAAATAGCGCCGCGGGCTCAACCCGCTATGCCGGATTGGCTGGAAATCGCGCATCCCAGTTCGTGCCCCTATCACCTACCCCGCTATTCAGCAGGCATTGCCGGAACAGCCGCTCACGCGACGTTCAGGACACCGCTGCCGGTGCTCTCGCACCCCAAGCACACCGGCACTGCGATGTGGATAGCAAAAGTCGACCAAAACCACTCACCCTGGGACGCCCTTGGTCGATTACCCCGGCCGCCGGGCGGGTTTTGCAGTCCAGGCTCATCGGGATCGGCGACGGCTTGCAACAAACATCATCCGCACCCAGCCCTAAGGCTCAGGCCAGCGGCGCTGTGGGCTGGGTGCGGTACCAGTCCAGGATTTCCGATCCGGTCATCAGGGCAACGTCATCATGGCCAAGGATGTAGTCATACAGCATCTCGAGATACTTGATCCGGTGCGGTGCGCCGGTGAGATAGGGGTGGATCGAGATGGCCATCACCCGCGGCTGGTCGGCGCCCTCGAGGTAAAGCCGGTCGAACTGGTCCACGCCGCGCTTGTAGATTTCGTCGGAGCGATGGCCCTGCACCGCCGACATCACCACGTCGTTGATCTCGACCGTATATGGCACTGAAACGATCGGCCCAGCCTTGGTGCGCAGCGTGACGGGCTGGTCATCGAGGCACCAGTCGCAGACATATTCGATGCCTTCGGCGGCAAGCAGGTCGATCGTGTCCAGCGTTTCGGTCAGGCCCGGGCTTTCCCAGCCCCGCGGGGCCGCGCCGGTGAGTTGCCTGATCGCGGCGATAGTATCGCGGATCGCCCCCTGCTGATCCTCGACCCGGTGCATAGGGCGCTGCACGAAGCCATGGCCGATAAAGTCCCAGTCGGCCTCATGGGCGGCGCGGCAAGCCGCCTCGTAGACGCTGCAGGCGGAACCGTTCACGGCAAAACTCGCGCGCAGGCCGCGCTTGCTCAGCACTTCGAGAAAGCGCCAGAACCCCACGCGCATGCCGTATTCGTGCCAGGCCCAGTTCGGGATATCGGGCAGCAGCGGCTGGCCCATCGGCGGTGGCAGCACCGCCCGCGGCATGGCACCCGCCGGTGACCAGTTCTCGACATTGACGATGGTCCACACCGCCACGCGTTCGCCCTTGGGCAGGCGGAGCTTGGGGCGCTGGCTGATCGGGGCATAATCCAGCCGTCCGCGGATCACGGACGGGTCGATGGGATGTTCGCTCAAGATGGTGTTCCGTTATCGATAAAGGCGGAAGGTTTGGGCGATGGTCGCCCGGTCCCGGCCCTGGCCCAACAGGGCGGCCAGCAGCAGGCGTGCCTTGGGCGGTGACAAGTGGCCCCCGGCGACCAGGCCGCGCGCCAGCAGGTCCCGCTCAGACCCGGCAAAGCCGTAGGTCTGCTCGAAGATCGGCCCGCCCGGAGCCCGGGAAGCCAGCACCACCGGCATCCGCTCGGCAGCCTCGGTCAGGGCCGGCACGGCTGCGCCGGGCACATGCCCTGCCCCCATGCCTTCAACCACGATGCCGGCATAGCCAAGCCCAACGGCTGCCCGCACCAGGTCGCCGTCATCGCCCAGCGCCAGCTTGACGATGGCCACCCGCGCCAGTGGCGCCAGCGTGCCCGGGAGCGACAAGCGCGCCGGACGCAAGGCAATGCGAACCTCGCCTTCCGCCACCAGGCCCAGCGCTGCGGCCGAAGGGCTGATAAAGGCGGATGGCAGCGCCTTGTGGCCTTTTTCCGCGAAACGGGCGGCGTGGATCTCGTCGTTGAGCACCACCAGCACCCCCAGGCCCCTGGCGGTCCCGGATGCCGCCACGGTCACGGCAGCCAGCAGATTGGCCGGGCCATCCGCGCCCGGGGCATCGGCGCCGCGCATGGCGCCGGTCACGATCACCGGCGCGTCCCCGGCATGGGTCAGGTCGAGCAGAAACGCCGTTTCGTCGATCGTGTCGGTGCCCTGCGCGATCACCACGCCGCTGGCGCCGCTGGCCAGGGCCGCTTCGACCCGGCCCGCCACCTCGAGCAGGTTGGCAAGGCTCAGCGACGCGCCGGGCACCAGAAACGGGGTTTCCACCGTCACTTCGGCAATCCCCTCCAGGCCCGGCACGGCCCGCAGCAGATCGGCGCCGCCGAGGGAGGGAACGATCCCTCCCTCGGGGCGCGGCATCATGGTGATGGTGCCGCCCAGCACGATCACATGGACGCGCGGCTTGTGCGCAGCCCCCGTCACTTGTTGTCTTCCGTGCGCCAGAAGATCAGCTTCTTGTCCAGCCATTCCAAAAGGAAATAACCGCCCGCACCGATGGCTGCAAGCACAACGACCACCGCAAAGACGCGATCGATCCGCAACTGGTTGTTGTAGAGATCCACGAGATAGCCCAGCCCTTCGGACGCGCCGACGAACTCACCCACGATCGCGCCGATCACGGCAAAGGTGAGCGCGGCCTTGACGCCGGCAAAGATCATCGGCAGGGCGTGGGGCAGCGACACCTTGAGGAAGCTTTGCATGGGGGTGGCGCGGATCGAGCGCATCAGCCGCATGGCGTCTGCGGGCACGCTTTCCAGCCCCACCATGGTGTTGATCAACACCGGGAAGAAGGCGATCACCACGGCCATCACCACCTTGGAAGTTTCGCCGAATCCGAACCAGGCAATGAACAACGGGGCAAAAACGATCTTGGGAATGGCCTGGAAACCCACCACGAACGGATAGGCTACCCGCTTCACCGTCGGCCAGATCGCCAGGGCCACGCCGATGGCGAACCCGATGGCGGTTCCCAGCACGAAGCCGATCAGGATTTCGCGCAGCGTCACGATGAAGTGCCCGAGGAAGAAGTCGGTCATCATCAGGGACCACAGGGCTGCGGCAACGGCCGAAAACGGCGGCAGGATGATGGCCGACACCATCCCCATGCGGGGCAGCGTTTCCCATAGCCCGATCAGCAACAGCAGCACGCCCCAGGTGATCAGGGTAAATCGGAGGTCGCCGCTCCCCGCCTTGCGGTTGAGGCGAACAGAACCAGCTTCAGTGAGCGCCACGGCTGCCTCCAAGGATATGACGGACTTCGAACAGGATCTCGGTAAAGCGCGGCAGCTGCATGGTCTCGATTTCGCGCGGGCGCGGCAGATCCACCGGCACGATGCCCGAAACCTTGCCCGGACGCGGCGTCATCACCACGACGCGGTCGGACATGAACACCGCTTCGGTGATATTATGCGTCACGAACAGGACGGTGATGCCCGCCTGCCGGGTGATCCGCATCAGTTCGAGGTTCATGGCTTCGCGGGTAAATTCGTCCAGCGCGCCGAACGGCTCGTCCATCAGCAAGACGCTGGGTTCATAGGTCAGCACGCGCGCCAAGGCGACGCGTTGCTGCATGCCGCCCGACAACTGGCGTGGATAGGCATTCACGAAACCGCCAAGGCCCACGGCCTCGATAACCGCGCGCGCCTTGTCGCGCAGCGCATTGTCCTTGCGCCCGAACACCTCGCCGGGCATCAGCACATTCTGCTCCACCGTGCGCCAGGGCAGCAGCACCGGCGTTTGGAACATGAAGCCCACTTCGCGCGAAGGCTCGCGCACCGCTACGCCATTCACCAGGGCTTCGCCGCTGGTTGCCGGCATCAGGCCCGCCACCATGTTGAGCAAGGTCGACTTGCCGCAACCGCTCGGGCCCACAAAGGAAATGAACTCGCCCCGCTCGATCGCGAGGTCGACGCCCTGCAGGGCGACAAACTCGCTGCCCGAGATGGCGAAAGTCTTGGCCAGCGACCGGGTTTCGATCACTGGCTTGGTCCATGCGGGAGACGGCGTGCCGGCTCCCCCTGTGCTCATCATGTCCAAGGTCACTTGCCTTCCACCGCAGCCTTGTCGAAGTCGTTGGCGCTTTCCAGCAGGGAGGAATCCAGCACCAGGTTGAGATCGACATCGGCGGCCAAGCCGCCTTCTTCTTCGGTGCCCTGGCGCAGGAAGTCATGATAGGCCTGGAAGCCGGGCAGGTAATGCGACCCAAGCGGCTGGTCGGCCAGCGATGCCGGCGGGGTCTTGAGCGTGTGGGCCGCAGCCCAGTTCTCGGTCGCCAGGGTCTCGAGCTCGAACTCCTCGGGCCGGATTTCCTTGGCCATGGCGAAGGCCTTCTCGTCATTGGCGGCGGCATAGGCCACGCCCTTGGCGACGGCGCGCAGGAACCCTGCGAGCTTTTCGGGCTCGGACTCCAGCAGGTCGGCGGTTACCACGATGCCATTGGCCGGGAAATCCTGGGCTTCCTGGGGCAGGATGGTGACCATCTCGATCCCGGCGGAGCGGATGGCTGCCAGGTCGAACAGGCTCGAGGAATAAGCATCCACCTGCCCGGTCTGCAACGCATCCACCGTCAGGGCCGAACCGTCGCCCACGGGAACCAGGCGCACGTCGTCGCCCTCGCCCAGGCCAGCTTCGGCCAGCACGGCCCGCACCAGCGGCACTTCACCGCCCGACAGGTCGGAAACGCCGACGCGCTTGCCGGCCAGGTCGCTCAGTTGCGTGATGCCGGACTTGGCCGTTGCTGCCAGGGTGAAGATGTTGGCGTACTGATAGGAATAAACCCAGCGCAGTTCATGGCCCTGGGCGACGGCATTGAGGAAGGCGCTGGGGGCTGGCAGGGCCGCTTCGGCATTGCCGGCCAGCACCTGCTGGATGGCCGAGCTCGACCCGCCCGCATCCTCGAATTCGACCTCGAGGCCTTCTTCGGCAAAAAAGCCGAGCTCATCGGCGATATAGAACGGATGGTATTGATTGACGCTTTCCACCGGGAACATGAACCGGAAGGTTTCCAGTTCCTGGGCGCTGGTGGCGCCCGTGCTCAGGATGGTCAGAAGGCTAATGCCTGCGGCCAGGCGCCGTATGTGCAGTTTGGTCACTCGAACCTCTCGGAAACAGTTTCACACACCAGCTGCACCCAGGCTGCCGTTCCACGCTCGGCAGTCGAGATCATGCTTGCCCCACCATCACTAATATATTAGATCATGGATATCAAGCGGCACTTCACGAGCTTCCGCTCAAAAAGAAATCAGGTGACAGCGATTGATTAAATTCACGGCGGACGAGCAGAAGTTGATGTCGGCTGTCAGCCGCAAGGACACAGTACTTCAGCTGATCCGCGCCGCCATTGTCGACGGACGGCTGCTAGCCGGCACCCGTCTGGATCAAAATGAATTGGCCGCCCAGCTCGGCGTCAGCCGCATGCCCGTGCGCGAAGCCCTCAAGCAGCTCGAAACCGAGCGCCTCGTCGTGGTTTACCCCTATCGGGGCGTGGAGGTTTCCCGACTGGAACCCTCGGAAATTTCGGAGATGTTCGAGATCCGCGTCGCGCTGGAGCGGCTGGCGGTCAAGCGCGCCGCCGGCGTCATGACGCCTTCCCATTTTTCCCGGTTGCGCGCCGTGCTGGCCGAAATGGACCAGCACCTGGTCCCCATGGTGGAAGGGGATCCCTGGATGGATCTGAACCAATCCTTCCATGGCATCATGAACGAAGCCGCCGGCTGGCCTCATCTGGTCGAGACCATCAACCAGTACCGCGCCAATGTGGAACGTTACGTGCGCTATTATTTCGCCTTGCGCGGTCGCGAGCAATCCCAGAAGGAACACTGGGATTTGCTCACCGCCTGCGAGAACCGCGATATCGTCGTGGCCCAGCAGACCATCGAGCAACACTTGCGCAACACGGCCATAACCCTGGTCGAGGCCGTTCGGGCGGATGCTGGCGACAGCCACAAGCAGCCCGCCTAAATCAGATTATTCCATTCGGGACAGCAGCGTGACCAATCAAACTCGGGCCCTCCGCATCGACGTGCATGCCCATTATTATTCCGACCGCTTCATCGACCTCATCGAATCCAGGGGCTGCGATTGCGGCGCCTGCGTGCGCCGCGACCCCCGCGGGCCCATCATCGATGCCGGACCGCTCCATGCCGGCCCGCTGGCCTCGCGCTTCATCAACCTGGACGAGCGGATCGCGGACATGGACGCCCAGGGCGTCGACATCCAGGCCTTGTCGCTGACGCAGCCCATGGTGTACTGGGCCGACGAAAATCTGGCGCGCGAACTGTCGGCGACCTTCAACGACGACCTGGTTGTCGCCCATGAACGCTTCCCCGATCGCCTGGTCGGGCTGGCGATGCTGCCCATGCATCACCCCCAATCGGCCCTGGACGAGCTGGCGCGCATCAAGACGGCGCCCGGTATTCGCGGCGTCTATATGGGCACCGCGATCGGCGACATGGACCTGTCCCATGAAAGTTTGCTGCCCGTCTTCGAGGCTATCGAGGCCGCCCGATTGCCGGTGCTGCTGCATCCCCTCAAGGTGCTGGGCATGGGGGATCGGCTCAAGCCCTATTTCCTGGCCAATCTGCTCGGCAACCCCTTCGACACCGCCATCGCCGCAGCCCATCTGATCTTCGGGGGCGTGCTGGACCGCTTTCCCAAGCTCGACGTGGTGCTGCCCCATGCCGGTGGCGCGCTGCCCTTCCTAATCGGCCGCCTGCAGCATGGCTGGACGGTTCGGCCT
>JAQGKH010000071.1 GCA_028290225.1 Devosia sp.
CGGGATCAATAAAACCCGACAGGGAACCAGCGCAGGTACAATTCGTCCAGGGCGCCACTTTCCTTGAGTTCCACCAGCGCCCAATCGATGGCGTGGCGGATGGCGTCGTTGCCGGCGGGCACGGCAATGGCCAGGCCTTCGCCGAACAAGGCCGGGCGGAAATAGGCCTGGCCGGCAAAGCCGCAGCAGCTCAGATTTTCGTTCAGCCAGAACGAGGCGCGCATGCCATCGCCAAAGTAGGCGTCGACTCGGCCCTCGGCCACGGCCGAGAGGGCTTCGGCTTCGCTGTCGAAGCGCTCGACCCTGGCATCTGGAAGGTAGCGCGCCATGAAGCCCTCGTGGACGCTGCCGCCCCGCACTGCGACTGTCTTGCCGGCAAGGTTCGTGGCATCGAACTGGGCGATATCGGCGGCGCGGGTAACAAAGCGGCCGGGCAGTGCAAGATAAACGGTGGAGAAGTCGAACCGCTCACCGTTTTCGGGTGACAGGGCAAGGCCCGCAATCAGGGCATCACCCTGGTTGTCGGCGAGTGCATCGGCGGCCTGGTCCCAAGGCCAGGCCTGGATGGTGCAGGCGGTATCGACCTGGGTGCAGATGCGCCGCGCCAGATCGACATTGAAGCCGATCAGTTCGCCGGTGGCGTCGCGGAAATTGAACGGCGGGAAATCGGCCGTGGTCAGGAAACGAATGGCCGGCACCTGCGCCAGGCTTGGGGCGATTTCGCGGGCGCTCGGGTCGGCATGATAGGGCAAGGGCTGCGCCTGGACCAGGGCGATGCCCCCAAGCATGCCAGCCAGCAGACAAAGCAGGCGCAGGGTGGCGTGGCGCAGCATTTATGCCTGGTCCAATCCATAAAGCAGATCGGCGAGCAGATCCTCGGTCGCTTCCAGCCCCACCGACAAGCGCAGCAGGCTTGGGGTAATGCCCGATTCAAGCCTGACTTCTTCGCTCAACCGCTGGTGCGTGGTGGTGCGCGGATGGGTGATGATGGACTTGGCGTCGCCCAGGTTGTTGGAAATGAGGATTACCGCCAAGGCATCGGCCAGGCGGAAGGCTGCTTCCTGGCCGCCCTTGACTTCAAAACTCACCAGGGTGGAGCCGGCGCGCATCTGGCGCAAAGCCAGCTCGTGCTGCGGATGGTCGGGATGGTGGGGATACAGCACCCGGCTGACCTTGGGATGTTCGCTCAAGACCTGGGCGATGGCGGCGGCGGAAGCGTTGGACTGCCGCACCCGGATGGGCAGCGTTTCCAGGCCCTTGAGCAGTGTCCAGGCATTGAACGGGCTCATGGACGGGCCGGTCTGGCGGATAAAGGTGTGGATGTCGCCGCCGATCAGCTCCTGGCGCCCGAGAATGGCGCCGCCCATGACGCGGCCCTGGCCATCGATATGCTTGGTGGCGGAATACACCACCAGATCGGCCCCAAGTGCCAATGGGGACTGGTTGATCGGGGTGGCAAACACGTTGTCGACGATCAGCACGGCGCCATGCGCGTGGGCGATATCGGCAACCGCGGCGATGTCGACCAGTTCAACCGTTGGATTGCTGGGCGTTTCGAGAAACACCGCCTTGGTGTTGGGGAGCATGGCCGCGGCGAAATTATGTGGATCGCGGCCGTCCACCAGGGTCGAGGTGATGCCCCAGCGAGGCAGATAGTCTTCCACCACATAGCGGCAGGAACCGAACAGCGCCCGGGCCGAAACCACGTGGTCGCCGGCGCGCAACTGGCTCATCAGCGCCAAGGTGACCGCAGCCATGCCGGTGGCGGTGCCGCGCGCCGCTTCGGCGCCTTCGAGCAGCGCGATGCGGTTCTGGAACATCTCGACAGTGGGGTTGGAAAAGCGGGAATAGATGTAACCCGGGTCCTCGCCTTTGAAGCGGGCCTCGGCAGCGCCGGAGTTGGGATAGACATAGCCGGAGTTCAGGAACAGCGCTTCGGAGGTTTCCCCGAATGGCGAGCGCTCGGTGCCACCATGCACCAGCTGCGTTTCGGGCGCGCGGCGCGCGGGGTCGAACAGCGGGTTGTTGGCTTTGGACATGGTAGCTCCCAACAAAAAACCGGCGCGCAGAACAGCGGCCGGTGTGAAACGGTCCTTTAGCGACTTATTTTAAGTGGCTGCAATCGGCCGGCCAAATCACCACTGCCCGCGATGTAATGGCAATTGCTCGCTGCCGTCAATTGTTGCTAGGGGTTGGCGCGAATTGGGAGAAGTGCATGGACAAGCAGGGCGACTGGCCAAAGGGCGTGTTTCCGGCCCGGCTGATCGAGGCGCTGCACAGGCAAGGTGCCATTGAAGCGGCCCAGCCGTTCGACCAGGACCAGGTGCAGCCAGCAAGCCTGGACCTGCGCCTCGGCCCGGTGGCTTATCGGGTGCGCTCAAGCTTCCTGCCCGGCCCCAACCATTCCGTGGCCGAACGGATCGAGGCGCTCAAGCTGCACGAAATCGATCTTTCGGGCGGAGCGGTGCTGGAGCGCGGTTGCGTTTACCTGGTGCCATTGCAGGAAAGCCTGGTTTTGCCGCCCAGCGTCAGTGCTTCGGCCAATCCCAAGAGTTCCACGGGACGGCTTGATGTGTTTACCCGCGTGATCGGCGATCGGGCCCGCGGCTTTGACCAGATGCCGCCCGGCTATCACGGGCCCTTGTTTCTGGAAGTCAGCCCCCGCACCTTTCCGGTGCTGGTGCGCAGCGGCTCGCGCTTGTCACAGATGCGGTTCCGGGTCGGGGAGACGCGGCTTTCGGCCGCCGAACATGTGGCGCTGCACGCGGAAGAAAGCCTGGTGTTCGGTGGCAACCATCCCGTGGGGGATGGGGTGGCACTCTCCATCGACCTCAAGGGGGAAGGCCGCGATGGCCTGGTAGGATTCCGCTCGAAGCGACACACCGCCGTGGTGGACATGGACCGCAAGGGCGCTCTGGATGTGCTGGATTTCTGGGAGCCGATCCTCAATCGCGGCAGCGACGAGCTGATCCTCGATCCCGACGAATTCTACATCCTGGTCAGCGACGAGGCGGTGCATGTGCCGCCCACCCATGCCGCCGAGATGGTGCCGTTCGATCCGCTGGTGGGGGAATTCCGCGTGCATTATGCGGGCTTTTTCGACCCTGGCTTCGGGCATTCACCGGCAGGAGGCACGGGCAGCCGGGCGGTGCTCGAAGTGCGCAGCCGTGAAGTGCCGTTCTTGTTGGGACACGGCCAAACCATTGGCCGGCTGGTTTATGAGCGCCTGGCCGAGCGTCCCGAGCAACTTTACGGCTCCGAACTCAACTCCAACTACCAGGCGCAGACACTCAAGCTATCGAAACACTTCAAGCCCTATCCGTAACACGGACAGGGCTTGGGGTGCAGCCGATAGCGCTGGCTTTAGAGCAGGCGCGAAGCCTCTTCCTCACTGGGGATGCGGCCATTGGGCGTCAGATGATTGACGGCTTCAGGCAAGGTTTGAGCTAAGCGCTGCAGCAGATCGCTACGTGACAGGCCGGTTTGCTGGGAAAGGGAGGCAATGGTGTCTTCGCCCAGGGTTTCCTCCAGGTCACTGGTATCCAGCGGCTCGTTGGCACCCGGCCCGACCCAACTCTGGGCCTTGTTGCCACGGCCAGACTGGTTGAAGGTGTCCATCAGGTCACCCAAGCCGCCACTGAGCATGCCGCCCAGCCCGCCAGCCCCAGCGCCGGCAGCACCGCCGCCCAGCAGGCCACCAAGCCCGCCCGAGCCGCCGGCGCCGCCGAGCATTCCGCCCAGCATGCCCCCCAGGCCACCGCCCTGTGCCTGTCCGCCCAGACCGCCCTGCCCGCCTTGCCGGCCGGCGCCGCCAAGCATTTCACCCAGCTTGTCGCGGTGTTGATAGCCGGCCACTGCCAGCAAGCCCAACAGGGCCATCATTGAAGGGCCACGTGCCATTTATATTCTCCTCGATTATGCGCCGCTTAGCGGCGGCGGGCGACAAGGCCCCAGATAGCCAAAACGATCACCGCACCCACAATCGCACCGATCAGCCCGGCACCCTCGCCAGGGGCATACCAGCCCAAAGCCTGCCCAAGGAACGTGGCGAGGAAGGCGCCGACGATGCCCAGAATAGTGGTGAGAATGAAGCCTGAAGGCTCGTTGCGGCCCGGCATGATGAACTTGGCAATGATACCGGCGATGAAACCGATGATGATGGTCCAGATAATACCCATGACGCTGTGCTCCAAAGAGATGGTATTGCAGCAACGCCGCCCTCGCCCTCGGGTTCCCAGCCCCCATATTGCAGACCAACCGGACCGGTACTGCCAGCTGCCGTTTCGCGCATCACGATGCGGCCATGGTCTTGCTCAAAGCTGAAGCAGAGGATTTTCTAGCGTCGGATTTTGGTTAAAGCTCCGCAATATGGACGCGTAACTTACGATTTTTACCAATAAAACCCAGAAACAGTGCCGGCATTTGCTCGCTCACGCTGTGCCGTCACAATCGTTCACGAGTACAGCTCTTCACTTGATCAGCCAAACAAATGAGCCACAAGTAGAGCCAGTCTGAGGCGAAGCGTCACAGTTCTTGGCGGCGCCTCTGCGGGCACCTGCATTGCATGCAAGGCTGCGACGCCT
>JAQGKH010000103.1 GCA_028290225.1 Devosia sp.
GCACCATGGTGTAGATGGCAACGCCCCAGCCCTGGGGAGTGACGGCAGGCAGTGCGGCAAAGAACGCCCCGATGCCGCCGCCCAGGACGATCTGGTAGGCAATGGCCGCGACGAAGGCGCCCGAGCAAGTTGCGACCAGAAAGCTGATCCAGCCGGTGGCCGGCTTGTAGCGCAGCGACACCGAATAGGCGGCGTAGGCGCCGCAGGCGAGCAGGACGAGGCTGTCGCCAAAGCCGATATCGAGCGCCAGGATGCGGCCGAGTTCCCCATGGGTGGCCGTCACCAGCACGCCGGTGATGGTCAGTACAGCGCCAACCAGCTGGAGCGGCCGCACGCGGGTGCGGAACAGGGCGAAGTTCGCCAGCATGACGAAAAGATTGATGGTCACCTGCTCCAGGGCGATATTGATGCCGCTGGCGTGGTAGGAGGCCATGTAGACCAGGATGTTGAAGGTAACATAGCCCACCGCGCCGTAGAATAAGTAGAGCGGCCAGCGGGCGCGCAGCACGGGCCAGTCGCGCTTGAGCGAACTCCCGGCAAAGGGCAGAATCAGCAGCAGGGCGCCACCCCACCGCAGGACGGTGAGCGTAAAAGGATCGATATGGCCAACGGCCAGCTTTCCGGCCACGACATTGCCGCCCCAGAACATGGTGGTCAGAACCAGCAGCAAATAGGGGCGATCAAGGAGGCGGGCGGAAATGCCGCGACTTTGGGGCAATGGCGGCTTTGTCATCGTCGCTCGGTGATGTAAGGACAGTCGGACTTAGCAGGTATTCGGGTGCGGTCAAACCTGCAGCCGATTGGCGCGTGCGGTTCGAGTGAAAAACGCCGCTGCCGCGGCACGGATTGTTGGAGAGAAGTTTTCATGGCGAATGTGGTTGTCGTCGGCTCGCAGTGGGGCGACGAGGGCAAGGGCAAGATCGTGGACTGGCTTTCCGAGCGTGCCGATGTGGTGGTGCGCTATCATGGCGGCCACAATGCCGGACATACGCTGGTGATCGACGGGGTCAGCTACAAGCTGGCGCTGCTGCCGTCGGGCCTCGTGCAGGGCAAGCTGTCGGTGATCGGCAATGGCGTGGTGGTGGATCCGCATCATTTCGTGGCCGAGATGGCCAAGCTGCAGGCGCAGGGGGTGACTATCACGCCCGACGTGCTGCGGATTGCCGATAATGCGCCGCTGATCCTGTCCTTGCATCGCGAACTCGATGCGATCCGCGAAGATGGCACTTCCGGGCTCAAGATCGGCACTACTAAGCGCGGCATTGGGCCGGCTTACGAAGACAAGGTCGGTCGGCGGGCCATTCGGCTGATCGACCTGAGCCAGCCCGAAACGCTGATGCCCAAGATCGAGCGGCTGCTGGCGCACCACAATGCGCTGCGGCGCGGCATGGGGCTGGTTGAAGTGGCGGCGGAGACGATCCTGCTGGAGCTGACATCGGTGGCCGACCAGATCCTGCCGTTCATGGACCAGGTCTGGCGCGTGCTGGACGAGAAGCGTCGGGCCGGCGCCCGCATCCTGTTCGAGGGGGCGCAAGGCGCGCTGCTCGACAATGACCATGGCACCTATCCGTTCGTGACCTCGTCCAACACCGTGGCGGGGCAGGCGGCTGCAGGCTCGGGGCTGGGGCCAACGGCGATCGGCTATGTGCTGGGAATCACCAAGGCCTATACGACCCGGGTGGGCGAGGGGCCGTTTCCGTGCGAACTCGATGACGAGATCGGCCAGCACCTGGCCACGGTTGGTCGCGAAGTGGGCGTCAATACGGGGCGGCCGCGGCGCTGCGGGTGGTTCGATGCGGTGCTGGTGCGCCAAACGGTCAAGACCTCGGGCATTTCGGGCATCGCGCTGACCAAGCTGGACGTGCTTGACGGGCTCAAGGAGATCAAGATCTGCGTCGGCTATGAGCTGGATGGATCACGGATCGATTACTTGCCTGCCTTGATGGAGGCACAGGCGCGGGTTACGCCCATCTATGAAACCCTCGAAGGATGGTCGCAAACCACGGCCGGGGCGCGGAGCTGGGCCGAGCTGCCGGCGCAGGCGGTCAAGTATGTGCGCTATATCGAGGAGCTGATCGGGGCGCCGGTGGCGATGTTGTCAACAAGTCCTGAGCGGCTCGATACGATCCTGGTGGTTGACCCCTTTCAAGATTGAGTGTCTTTGATACAACATATCTGGCAATTGTGAGTACCAAGTAAGCTATGGCGGACTACAAGGAGCTGTTGCGCCGAGCCATTTCGGCATTGCCCGAGAACAATGGCGCTGCTCGCCGGGCAGTTTACGAGAAGGCGCGCTCGGCACTTGTGGGGCAGTTGCGGGCAATCACCCCGCCCTTGCCGGCTCGCGACATCACCCAGCATCGCTTGCAGCTCGAAGACTGTATTCGACAGGTCGAGCAGGAAGCCAGCGAGGCGGTGATCTCGCTCGGGCGCGATTCGATGTTAGCCCGCGCCCCGATGCGTGCCCCCGGCCCGGAGCCGGTGGTGGAAGAGCCGCCGCCTCCAGCGCCGGAGCCGGAACCGGAACCGGAAGCACGGTTCGAGCCGCCGCAGTTCCAGCCCTTGCCGCAGTTCCGGCCTGTGGGGGCGCCAAGCGAGGCCGCGCCCGAGCCAAAGTCGGCGGAGCCGGTCCGGACCGCCACCTCCATTGAAGACATCATTGCCGATGCGGCCGCTGCGGGCGGGACCGAGGTGCAGCGGCAAGCCGTGTTCGTTCCACCGGCCGAGCCATTGCTTGAGCCGACGCTCGAGGCTCCGGCAGCGCCGGTAGAAGCCGCCGAGCCGGCGGCGGTTGAAACTCCCCGTCCGGCGCGTTCGCGCTGGTTGCCCCCGTTTATTTCGCGCTCCAAGGAGCCGCGCAAGGCGGATGCTTCGCCAAAGGGAGAAGAGGTAGCGGTTGCCGTGCCGCCGCACGGGCCGGTGCTGGATCCCCTGCGCGAAGCGGAGCCGTTCGCGGCGGCCATCGTCGCGACTGAGCCGGCCTGGCAGAGCGGCGCGAGCCCGGATTTCAGCGCCGGGCCAGCCCCAACGGTCGCGGCCTCGGAGCCGGTGCCGGTGCAGGCGGCATTGTCGAGCGTTCGCGAGGTCGAGGTCGAGCCGGCTCAGCCCGACACCAGCGAGGCCGAAGGCGCTATCGAGCGCGCCATCGAAACGCTGGATCGCGAAGCGCGGGGCGAAAGCAGCCCGGTTGCGGGCGAGGATGCGCCATTGGCGGCCAAGCGCAACATGTTCGCCATGCCCGAGCGCCCCGAAGCCAACGGGACGGCCGGGCAAGAAGATGCCGATGGGGGCTTCGTGCCGGCGGTGGAGCCGCGCACCGGCACGGGATTGAGCATTTTCCTGATCGTCTTTGCCGTGCTGCTGGTGGGTGTGGGCGGGGCAGGCTTCTGGGCCTGGCGCGAGGGCTATGTGGATCTGAACCAGATGTTCGGGCAGGCCACCACGGTGGTGGCGGAAGCACCGCAGGCGGAGCCCGATCTCTCCACTCCCACGCTCGACGCGGTGCCCCCGGTCGGGGATGCGGCGGGTACAGACCAGCCAGCGGGCCCCGGCAACACCGCGACAACTGCGGCGGCCGAGCCAACCACGGCCCTCGAGGCTTTGGAAACCGAGGATCGGCTGGAGCCGACGCCCGAGGCGGTGGTGCCCGATGGCACCCAAACCAGCCTGCCCCCGCTGGGCGGCACCGAGGACAAGGGCGAGGAGCGGCTGCCCGGGGAAGACCCCAATGCGGCCGTGGCGCTGAACGATCCGGCCGCTTCGGTGGACCCGGCCGTGCTGTCGGGCAGCCAGTCGCTGTTGCTGGAAGCCTCGCAGGATGGGCGCACCGGTGCGGTGCCGTTTTCGGGGACGATCGAGTGGCGCGAGGGGGTGGACGAAATCGGCCAGCCAACGCTGATCGGGGAAGCCAATATTCCGGCGCGCAATCTGGGCGTAGGGCTGACCATCCGCAAGAATTCGGATCCGAGCCTGCCGGCCAGCCATTTGATGGAAGTGGATTTCGATGTCAGCGATACCTTTATCGGCGGCACGATTGCCGGCCTGCCGGGCGTGTTGCTGAAGGACCAGGAACTGGTGCCGGGAACGCCGCTGGTGGGCGCATCGGCGCGGGTAGTCGGCAACTCCTATCTGTTTGCGCTCAGCGCTGCGGAGCAGGACGCGGTCACCAACCAGAACCTGCTGCAGAACCGCAAATGGATGGATCTGGCGGTGGTGTATGGCACCGGGCGCAACGCCATCATCACCCTTGAAAAGGATGAGGCGGCGCAGGCGCTGTTTGAAAAGGTGTTTGCGGCCTGGGGGCAGGCCGCCCCTTAAACTGCAAGCAATTGCCGGTCCTGCAGATGATAGCGCCGGTTGGCGAGGGCGAGGATATCATCGGCGTGGTGGCTGACCAGCACCGTATGCCAGCCATGGCGGAGGGTGAGGGTCTGGACCAGATCACGGATCACGCCGCGGGTTTGATCGTCCAGCGCTGAAAAGGGCTCATCGAGCAGCAAGACAGGCCGGGCGCGCAGCAGGGTCCGGGCCAGGGCGACGCGCTGCTTTTGCCCGCCTGACAGGGTTGCGGCGGGCTGCGGCCCGATACCCGGCAAGCCGACCTCAGCCAACGCGGCTTGCACGCGGCTTTCCAGAACGGAACGCGCGGTTCGGGCCGGCAGACCCAGCGCAACGTTGCGGGCCGCGCTCAGATGCTCGAACAGGCTTTCGCTTTGGAGCAGCAGCGACACCGGGCGCTTCTCGGGCGGCAGGGGCACCAGGGCCTGGCCATCCAGTTCGATGCTGCCGCCGCGGGGCGCCAGGAAGCCCGCAAGCAGATCGAGCAGGGTGGACTTGCCCGAGCCGCTGGCGCCGGAAACGGCAGTGATCTCGCCCGGCGCAGCCTGCATGGAAAAGCCATAGGGCTCGGTTTGGCCGGGATAAGCGAAGCTCAGGCGATCAACGCGCAGCATGGGCGATCCTTTGGGCGAGACGGGGGAGACCCACAAAAGCGAGAATGGTGCCGATCAGGAGGATGGCCGCAATGGCGCCGGCATCATTGTTGCGATAGGCGCCGAGCGATCGGAACATCAGCAGCGGCAGGGTCTGAAAATCCTGCGTACCGAAGAGGGCGATAACGCCAAGATCGCCGAGCGAAAAGCAGAAGGCAAGGGCGAGCACCACGCCGATATCCTTGCCCAGGAGCGGCAGTTCGAGCCGGGTGAACTGGTGCCAGCCGCCAAGGCCTAGCGAGCGGATGAGCTTGCCCCGGGTGCGGGCGATGGCTTCGAGTGGCGGGGCGAGCGTGGCCATGGCAAAGGGCAGCGCGAGAAGGCTGTTGCCCATGATGACGACAAGCGGGGCGGCACTGGCCGGCGCGAGGCCCAGATCGCGCACGAGGAGGAAAAATCC
>JAQGKH010000123.1 GCA_028290225.1 Devosia sp.
TCCTGCAGGGGCAAACCGGCCGCTTGTTCCGCGAATTCGGCTTTACCCTTGCCATTGCGGTGCTGCTCTCCTCGGTCGTGGCGCTGTCGCTGGGGCCCATGGTCGCCTCCCGCCTGCTCAAGGCGGACGGAGACGCCCATGCCCCGCGCAAGGGTTTGATCGGCGGCATCGGCCGGTTCTTCGCCCGCCTTTATGCCGCGACCCTCAAGGTCGCGCTGCGCAATCCCTTTGTGATCGTGCTGGTGGCGCTGCTGTTCGCCGGCTCCTCGTTTTACGTCTATGGCAATCTGCGCCAGGAAATCACCCCGCCCGAGGATCGCTCCCAGATTTCGCTGCGCGTCCAGGCCCCCAGCACCGCCAGCCTCGATTATGTCCGCACCCAGATGACAACAATCGAAAGCATGCTGCAGCCCTTCGTCGACAGCGGCGAAGTGCGATCCATCTTCGTGCTTTCGGGCTTCGGCAATGGCGGCTCCCTCACCCTCTCGCTCGCCCCCTGGGGTGAGCGCGAGCGGAGCCAGGCCGAGATCGCCGCCGACATCACCACCCTGCTGGCCCAGGTTCCCGGCGTTCGCGCCTCCGTCGGCCAGGGCAATAGCCTGGGCATTCGCGGCGGCGGCTCGGGCCTCCAGTTCGCCGTCGTCGGCTCCAACTACGATGTGCTGGCCGACACCGCCGAAACCATCTCCGATCTGCTCGAGCAGGACGGCCGCTTTGGCCGCGTCAGCGTCAATTTCGACACCACCCAGCCCCAGCTGACCCTGTCGGTCAACCGCGAACAGGCCGACGCCCTGGGCATCGACATCAACGGCCTTGCCACCACCATGCAGGCCATGATCGATGGCACCGATGTGGGCAATGTCTTTATCGATGACACCAGCTACACCATCCGCATGCTTTCCACGAGCAATCCGGTCAACGATCCGCGCGACCTCGAAACCTTGTTCGTCAAGACCGGCCAGGGCCGCTACGTGCCCATGTCAACCATCGCCACCATCACCGAAACCGCCGTGCCCCCGACTCTGCGGCGCGAGGAGCAGCGTCGCGCGGTGACCGTCACCGCCAGCCTCGAGGGCGGTCTGGCCCTGGGCGACGCCTATAACCAGCTGCTGGAAATGGCCCGCCCGGTCATGCCCGAAGGCACCGCCATCCTGCCCCTGGCCGAAGCCAAGACCCTGGGCGAGGCCAGCAACGGCCTGTTCCTCACCTTCGGCTTTGCCCTTGTGATCATTCTGCTCGTGCTCGCCGCCCAGTTCGAAAGCATCTGGAGCGCCGTGATCGTCATGACCACCGTGCCCTTCGGCGTGGCCGCCGCGCTTTATGCCCTTTTGGCCACCGGCGGCAGCCTCAACATCTTCAGCCAGATCGGGCTGGTGCTCGTGGTCGGGATCATGGCCAAGAACGGCATTCTCATCGTCGAATTTGCCAATCAGTTGCGCGATGAAGGCCGCTCGGTGCGCGAAGCGATCGAGGAAGCCTCCAATATCCGGCTGCGCCCGGTGATGATGACCATGATCGCCACAATCATCGGCGGCCTGCCCCTGGTACTGGCGAGCGGCGCGGGCGCCGAAGCCCGCTCTGCCCTGGGCTGGGTCATGGTCGGCGGCCTGAGCTTTGCCGCCATCTCCACCCTTTATCTGACGCCGGTGGCCTATCTGTTGCTGGCCCGCTTCAGCCAGCCCAAGGCCGAACAGGAAGCTCGCCTCGAGCGCGAACTGGATGCCATCCAAACCCGGGCCGCCCCGGCGGAATAGGTTTCCTGCTCCCGGTTATCCCCGGCCCCAAAAGCTGGGGTATTGTGTCCCTGTTTCCAGGCGCAACTGCGCGGTCGCGACGAACGGTCGGCCTGGCAATGCCGGATGGCATGGGGGTCGCCCTATGCCCTGTGGTTCAAGGATGATCTGTGACCCGATTTGAGCCCCCGGGTCGGAAGCGCCTGGCGTTTCATTCTGTCGGCACGGGCTGAAGCCGAGGACGGTCCTTCCCACAGAGTCTCTGGGATAGCATGGGGCAAGGCTTGCTTCATTTTAACTAACCGCCGGACGACCGGCACCGAGGCGATCCTTGCCCCATGTCGCAACCGCTGGCCCCAGGCCGAGCGGAGTTTCGGCACGTCCGCACCTCGCCAACAAAAAGGCCGCCGGATCACTCCGACGGCCCTTCTGACTCCTGAACCAGGCGCTTACGCCTTGTTCTTGTTGTAAACGTCAAACACCACCGCGCCCAGCAACACCAGGCCCTTGATCACCTGCTGCCAGTCGATATTGACGCCCATGATCGACATGCCGTTGTTCATCACGCCCATGATAAAGGCGCCGATCACCGCGCCGGCCACCTGGCCGACGCCGCCCATCGCCGATGCACCGCCGATAAACACGGCAGCGATCACGTCGAGTTCGAACCCCTGCCCCGCCTTGGGGGTGGCGGTGTTGAGGCGCGCCGCAAAGATCAGCCCGGCCAGCGCCGCCAGCATGCCCATGATCACGAACACATAGAACGTCAGCCGCTCGGTCTTGATGCCCGAAAGCTGCGCCGCCTTGGAATTGCCGCCCAGCGCATAGATGCGTCGCCCGAGCGTTGTGCGCTTGGTCATGAACACAAAGATCGCGATCAGGATCGACATCACGATCAACACGTTCGGCAAGCCGCGATAGGAGGCGAGCAGATAGGAGAAGAACAAGATCAAGGCGCCCAGCACCGCCGTCTTGACCGCGAACACGGCGAAGGGCTCGGCTTCATAGCCATGCTCCTGTCGCCGCTTGCGGCTGCGCAGGCTGGTGAACACGAAAACGAGCGTCGCCAGGACACCGATCACCAGCGTCGTGGTGTGCAGCGTCAGCGGCGCCCCTTCGCCCTGCGGGATGGTGATGGGACCAAACACATCGGGCAGGAACCCGGCGCTGAGCAACTGGAATTCCACCGGGAACGGCCCCACCGAAGCCCCGCCCAGCAGCGCCAGCACCAGCCCCTTGAACACCAGCATGCCGGCCAGCGTCACGATAAAGGACGGGATCTTGAGATAAGCGATCCAGTAGCCTTGCGCCGCACCGATGGCCGCGCCCACGGCCAGGCACAGCACCATGGTCAGCAGTGGCGGAATGCCCCAGCGCACCATCATGATGGCGGCTAGTCCCCCCACGAACCCCGATACCGAGCCCACCGACAGATCGATATGGCCGGCAACGATCACCAGCAACATGCCCAGGGCCATGATGATGATATAGGAGTTCTGCAGGATCACATTGGTCAGGTTCAATGGCCGGAACATCGTGCCATTGGTGGTGATCTGGAAGAACACCATGATGGCGAGCAGCGCCACGACAAGCCCGTAATCGCGAAGATTGGCCTGAAGAACGGAGCGCGCCGAGGAGGTGGAGCTCGGTACCTGCGGTACGGTTTCGGTGGTCATGCGGTTTTTCCTTCTGCACGCACGATGGACCGCATGATCTTTTCCTGGCTGGCCTCGCTGCCTGCGAGTTCGCCAACAATGCGGCCTTCATTCATCACATAGATCCGGTCACAGATCCCCAACAGCTCGGGCATCTCCGAGGAGATGACGAGGATGCCCTTACCTTCATCGGCGAGCTTGTTGATGATCGTATAGATTTCGTATTTGGCGCCCACATCGATGCCGCGGGTCGGCTCGTCCAGGATCAGCAGTTCGGGATTGGCGAACAGCCACTTGCTGAGCACCACCTTCTGCTGGTTGCCGCCCGACAGATTGCCCGTGATCTGGTACACGCTCGAGGAGCGGATATTGGTCATCCGGCGGTAATCGTTGGCGACCTTCATCTCGGTCATGTCATCGATCACCCCGGCACGCGATATTCCCGGCAGATTGGCCAGAGTGGTATTGTGCTTGATGTGGTCGATGAGGTTCAAGCCGTAGGTCTTGCGGTCTTCCGTCGCATAGGCAATGCCGGCATCCACCGCGCGGCGCACGGTTGAGGTATCCACCTTCTTGCCATGCATGAACACTTCGCCCGAAATGTTGCGCCCATAGCTCTTGCCAAACAGGCTCATGGCAAATTCGGTCCGCCCCGCGCCCATCAGCCCGGCAATGCCCACCACTTCGCCCTTGCGCACGGCAATGTCGACGCCCTTGATCACCTGCCGCTCGCTGTGCAGCGGGTGGTAGACCGACCAGTTCTTGACCTCGAACAGCACCTCGCCGATTTTCGGCTCGCGCTTGGGATAGCGATCTTCGAGTGAGCGCCCCACCATGGAAGCGATGATCCGGTCTTCCGACATATCGGCCCGGTCCATGGTTTCGATGGTCCGCCCGTCGCGGATCACCGTCACCCGGTCCGCGACCCGGGAAATCTCGTTGAGTTTGTGCGAGATGATGATGGAAGTTATGCCCTGGTTCTTGAACTCCAGTAGAAGGTCAAGCAGTGCCGCACTGTCCTTTTCCGACAGGCTGGCGGTAGGTTCATCCAGGATCAGCAGTTTGACTTCTTTGCTCAGTGCCTTGGCAATCTCGACCAATTGCTGCTTGCCAACCCCGATATGGGTGACGAGCGTATCGGGATCTTCCTGCAGCCCGACCATGGACAGCAGCTTGCGCGCGCCACGGCGCGTTTCATCCCAGTCGATCACGCCACCCTTGGCTTGCTCGTTGCCCAGGAAGATGTTCTCGGCAATCGACAGCAGCGGCACCAGCGCCAGTTCCTGGTGAATGATGACGATGCCCACATGCTCGCTGTCGCGGATGGTCTTGAAGGCGACTGGCTGGCCTTGATAAACAATCTCGCCGTCATAGCTGCCCGCGGGATAAACCCCGCTCAGCACTTTCATCAGGGTGGATTTGCCCGCGCCGTTTTCGCCCACGATGGCGTGAATTTCGGCTTCGCGCACATCCAGGTTCACGTCCTGCAGCGCCTTGACGCCCGGGAAGGTCTTGGTGATGCCGCGCATCTCCAGAATGGTCTTGGTCATCGTCTTATCTCTAACGCTCCGCAGCGGCGGCGCTTAGCTGGAATGGACATTGGCTGCAAGAAACGCCTTTGTGACGGGAAAAGCCCCGCACGGGAGTGCGGGGCTCCATCACGTCAATGCCGGCGATTATTGAACGTCTTCGGCCTTGATATAGCCCGAGTCGATCAGCAGTTCCTGGTAGTTGGTCTTGTCGACTTCGTAGGGAGTCAGCAGGATCGAGGGCACCACCTTGACGCCATTGTCATAGGTGGTGGTGTCGAGCCCTTCAGGGGTGCCACCGCCCACAACCGTATCCACCAGATCCGCAGTGACGCGCGCCAGTTCACGGGTGTCCTTGTAAACGGTCGAATACTGCTCGCCATCGATGATCGCCTTGACCGAAGGCGCTTCGGCGTCCTGGCCCGAGATGATCGGCCAGGCCAGGTCGGCCGAGCCATAGCCGACGCCGCGCAGCGAGGAGATGATGCCGCGGGCGAGGCCGTCATTGGGTGCCAGTACCGCATCGACACGCGAGCCATCCGAGTAGGCGCTCGACAGCAGGTTATCCATGCGGGCCTGGGCGGTTGCACCGTCCCAGCGCAGCGTGCCAACGGTCTGCATGCCGGTCTGGCCCGACTTGACGACCAGGTCGCCCTTGTCGATCAGCGGCTGGAACACGCTCATGGCGCCGTCATAAAAGAAGAAGGCGTTGTTGTCGTCGGGCGAGCCACCGAAGAGCTCGATATTGAACGGGCCGGCCTTTTCGGGATAGCCCAGGCCCTTGAGGATGGAATTGGCCTGCAGCACGCCGACCTGGAAATTGTCGAAGGTCGTGTAGTAATCGACATTCTCGGTGTCGCGGATCAGCCGGTCATAGGCGAACACTTCGACTTCGCCTTCGCCCGCCTGCTGCAGCACGGACGACAGCGTCGTGCCATCCAGCGCGGCGATCACCAGGGCATCGACGCCCGTGGTCAGCATGTTCTCGATCTGGGCCAGCTGGTTGGGAATGTCGTCGCCGGCATATTGCAGGTCAACGGTATAGCCTTTCGCTTCCAGCGCCGACTTGAGCTCGGCGCCATCCGAAATCCAGCGCAGCGTGGTTTGTTCGGGCATGGAGATGCCGATCGTGCCCTTGTCCTGGGCCAAAGCCGCGCTGGAGGCGGTCATTGCCACCGCGCTCACTGCCAGAACACTGGCGAAAGTCTTCAAGAACTTCATGTTTCGCATCCCTTTAGAGCGAAGAACCATTGCAAAGGCGCTGGCGGGTTGCCGCCAGCGCTATCAACCCTCGCCTGGCGCGAGGAACAGACCCCAGGATTACTGGAGGTCTTCAGCCTTGAGGTAGCCCGAGTCCACCACCAGTTCCTGGTAGTTGGACGCGTCAACTTCATAGGGCGTGAGCAGGATCGAGGGCACGACCTTGACGCCATTGTTGTAAGTGGTGGTGTCCAGGCCCTCAGGCGTGCCGCCGGTCAGGATGGTGTCCACCAGGTCGGCAGTGACGCGCGCCAGTTCGCGGGTGTCCTTGTAAATGGTCGAATACTGTTCGCCGGCAATGATCGCCTTGACCGAAGGAGCTTCGGCATCCTGGCCCGAGATGATCGGCCAGGGCTGGTCGGCCGAACCATAGCCGACGCCGCGCAACGACGAGATGATGCCACGCGACAGCCCGTCGTAGGGCGACAGCACGGCATCGACGCGCGAACCGTCCGAATAGGTGCTCGACAGCAGGTTATCCATGCGGGCCTGCGCCACCGCACCGTCCCAACGCAGCGTGCCAACGGTCTGCATCCCGGTCTGGCCCGACTTGACGACCAGGTCGCCCTTGTCGATCAGCGGCTGCAACACGCTCATGGCGCCGTCATAAAAGAAGAAGGCGTTGTTGTCGTCGGGCGAGCCGCCGAACAGCTCGATGTTGAACGGGCCGGCATTTTCGGGATAACCGAGGCCCTTGAGGATCGAATTGGCCTGCAGCACGCCGACCTGGAAATTGTCGAAAGTGGTATAATAATCCACGTTCCCGGTGTCACGGATCAGCCGGTCATAGGCGATCACCGGGATGTCGGAGTCGGCCGCCTGCTGCAGCACGCTCGACAGCGTCGTGCCGTCGATGGAGGCAACCACCAGCGCCTTGACTCCGGTCGTGACCATGTTCTCGACCTGGGCGAGCTGGTTGGGAATGTCGTCTTCTGCATATTGCAGGTTGACGGTGTAGCCCTTGGATTCCAGCGCAGCCTTGAGCTCGTTGCCGTCCGAAATCCAGCGCAAGGACGACTGCGTCGGCATGGCGATGCCGATGGCGCCTTTGTCCTGGGCAAAAACCGCTGTTGATGTCAGCGCCACGGCGCCAACCGTCAACAGGGTCGCAAGCGATTTAACAAGCTTCACGTCTCGACTCCCTGGTGTCTTTGATATGCTAGTGTTTGGATGAAAGCATGGGATGCCGGCGCGGAGGTTTGGCACAAACCCTATGGAATGACCTGGCGCCAACCGGCTTGCTGCGCATCTTTGGAAGCAAGGCAAACAAGGCGGCGGCGGCGCCTTGGCGCACCAGCACTTTATCTTGCATCAACTCCTCCCCCGGCGGCTGCTGCTGCAACCGCGGCCCTCCCAAGCCCATTGGCCGAAGCTAGATTAATCAGATAGGCCTGTAAAGCGGCTTCCCTTTGGGTCGCTTCCCCTTACGGCTTTTCCCCTGCCCTTGCCATCCCCGTTGCAGGCTTTTCCCCTTATCTGTAACGTTGCCGCGCCTGGAGGAGGCAACGAGCCGGCGGCGTTTACACCACTGGGCTCGGATTCAAACTTATCAGATATGTGGAGGACGAGTGAGCAGCTCGGCAGCAGCAGCGCGTTTGGATGGCAGCAGTACGGCGAGCATCGTTGCGGACGATCTGGCGCGCCGGATTTTGACGGAAATGATCCCGGGCAGCAGTCTGCCCAGCGAAGCAGAACTGGCGGAACGCTATCAAGTCAGCCGCCTGACCATCCGGGAAGCGGTCAAGCTGCTGGAGGGCCGGGGCTTGCTGGAAATCGCCCGCGGTCGCCGTGCCGTGGTGCGCGAACCCGATGGCGCTCCGTTCACCGACTTCCTCACTTCGGTGCTGCGCTACGATCCCAAGGGGCTGTTTGACCTGATGGAGGTGCGCATGTCCCTTGAAGTGCAATCGGCAACGCTCGCTGCCAAGCGCGCCTCACGCGCCGGAATGGCCGCGATTGAAAGCGCGTTGCAGGGGATGCGCGATGCCGCCGCCCAGCCCGGACAGGGCCCGTGCGAAGAACAGCATATGTGCTTCGACGATCACGACCTCGCCTTTCACGAAGCGGTGGCGCTCGCCAGCGGCAATCGTGTGCTCGGCTATCTGTTTGAGGGCATGGCACCCGCCTTGCGCGAAGGTTTCACCATCAGCCAGCGCGGTCATCGCCAACGCGGCCGGACCGTGCTGGACACCATCGCTGACCACGAGCGCATTCTCGATGCCATCAGGTCCGGCAACGGCCGGGGCGCCGGCGAAGCCATGCGCGTGCACCTCAAGGATACCGAGCGCGACATGCGCGCCGCCCTGACCCGGCTCAGCTCGCCCCCGGCCCAACCGGTTTAGGGCACGGATCCCTGGCGTGGAACGTCCCCGATGCAGGACTGCTGGTGGGCGACAACAAAGCGGGGTAAGCTCTGGCTTCGGTGTTTATCTCGGATCCACCCAAGCGAGCAACGCAACCGCATGTCGATCAAAGCTGCCGTTTATCACCTGACGCACTACAAATACGACCGCCCGGTCTTTCTGCAGCCCCAGATCATCCGGCTCCAGCCCGCACCGCATTCCAAGACCAAGGTGCTCAGCCACGCCCTCAAGGTTTCGCCGGCCAACCATTTCGTCAATGTGCAGCAGGACCCCTACGGCAATTTCCTCGCCCGCTTCGTGTTTCCCGAACCGGTAACCGAGCTCAAGATCGAGGTCGATCTTGTGGCCGACATGACGGTCTACAATCCCTTTGATTTCTTCGTCGAGGAAAGCGCCGAGATCTGGCCCTTCCGCTATCCCGAGGACATCAGCGACGATCTCGCCATCTACATGAAGGCGGAGCCTCCGGGTCCCCTGCTGGAGCAATTTCTCGCAGGCATCGATCGCTCCCCCATCAACACGGTCACCTTCGTCACCGGGCTCAATGCGCGCCTTCAGCAGCATGTGGCCTATATCGTGCGCATGGAGCCGGGCGTCTGGACGCCCGAGGAAACCCTGGGCAATGCCAGGGGTTCCTGCCGCGACTCCAGCTGGCTGCTGGTGAATGCCCTGCGCCATCTCGGCTTTGCCGCCCGTTTCGTGTCGGGCTACCTGATCCAGCTCAAGCCCGATCTGGTGGCGCTGGACGGCCCCGCCGGCACTGACCGCGACTTCACCGATCTGCATGCCTGGTGCGAAGTGTACCTGCCCGGGGCTGGCTGGGTGGGGCTCGATCCCACCTCTGGGCTGCTGACCGGGGAAAGCCATGTGCCTCTCGCCGCCACGCCGCACTACCGCAACGCTGCCCCCATCTCGGGCTTTGCCTCCTATGCCGAGGTTGAATTCGATTTCGACATGCGGGTGGATCGCGTGGCCGAACATCCGCGCATCACCAAGCCCTTCTCGGATGCTGCCTGGGAAGAACTCAACGCTTTGGGCAAACACGTCGATGCGGTTCTGGCGCAAAACGACGTGCGGCTGACCATGGGCGGCGAGCCCACCTTTGTGTCGGTCGATGATTTCGAAGCCGAGGAATGGAACACCGGCGCCGTGGGTCCCACCAAGCGCGCGCTGGCCGACGACCTGATCCGCCGCCTGCGGGAGCGCTTTGCTCCCAATGGCCTGCTGCACTATGGTCAGGGCAAGTGGTACCCGGGGGAAACCCTGCCCCGCTGGACCTTCTCGCTATATTGGCGCGTCGACGGCCAGCCCATCTGGCGCAATGAACAACTGGTGGCTCGCGAAGGCGTCCGCACCGCGGCAACGCCCGAGGACGCTCAGGCATTTCTCCTGTCCTTCGCCCGTCATCTGGGCCTGACCGGCGACACCATCGAAGCGGCCTACGAGGATCCGGGCGAATGGCTGCTCAAGGAAGCCAACCTGCCCACAAACGTGGATCCGGCCAATTCCGAACTGGCCGATCCGGAAGCGCGTTCGCGCATGGCCAAGGTCTTTGAGCGCGGCCTCACCAACCCCACCGGCTATGTGCTGCCGGTACAGCGCTGGAACGCGCAGGCTTCCAGCCCATGGCTCACTGAAAAGTGGAAAACGCGCCGGGGCAAGCTGTTCCTGGCGCCCGGCGACAGCCCGGCGGGTTACCGCCTGCCCCTTTCTTCGCTGCCCCACCTCAAGCCTGGCGACTATCCCCATGTGGTGGCGCAGGATCCCGGCGCACCCCGCGCGCCGCTGCCGCCGGCCCATGCCATCCTGCCGCACCAGTCCCGTCCCGGCATGGCCGCCGATCCCCGCGCCCAGGCCACCGCCGATTTTACCGCTGCCACCCAACAACAGGATCGCACCGAACAGGTCATCAGCGAAATCCAAGGCGAGGTGCGCACCGCCGTCACCGCGGAGCTTCGTGATCACCGTCTTTGCGTCTTCCTGCCGCCCGTGGAAAAGCTGGAGGACTACCTGGAGCTGGTCGCAGCTACCGAAGCGGCGGCGCGGGAAGTTGGTTACCCCGTGCACTTGGAAGGCTATGCGCCGCCCCATGATCCCCGCCTCAATGTGATCCGTGTCGCGCCCGATCCGGGCGTGATCGAGGTCAACATCCATCCCGCCAGCAATTGGGACGAGTGCGTCGCCACCACGACCGCGATCTACGAGGAAGCGCGCAAGTCCCGGCTCGGGGCCGACAAATTCATGATCGACGGGCGGCACACCGGCACCGGCGGCGGCAACCATGTCGTGGTCGGCGGCGCTACGCCTCACGACAGCCCGTTCCTGCGGCGCCCCGACCTGCTCAAGAGCCTCGTGCTGCATTGGCAGCGTCACCCGGCCATGTCCTACTTGTTCTCGGGCCTGTTCATCGGACCAACGAGCCAGGCGCCGCGTTTCGATGAGGCACGGCACGACAGCTTGTATGAACTCGAGATCGCCATGGCGCAGGTGCCCAACCCGGCGAGCGGTGAACCTGCTCCCCTGCCCTGGCTGGTGGATCGCCTGTTCCGCAACCTGCTGACCGACGTCACCGGCAATACCCACCGCTCCGAAATCTGCATCGACAAGCTCTTCTCCCCCGATGGGCCGACCGGCCGCCTCGGCCTGGTGGAATTTCGCGGCTTCGAAATGCCGCCCAATGCGCGCATGTCCCTGGCCCAGCAAGTGCTGATCCGTGCCCTGGTGGCCCGGTTCTGGACCGATCCGCTGGAAGGCAAGTTCGTGCGCTGGGGCACGACGCTCCATGATCGGTTCATGCTGCCCCATTATGTCTGGCAGGATTTCCTCGATGTGCTGGCCGATCTGGAGCGCCATGGCTTCCGGATTGACCCGGCTTGGTTTGCCGCCCAGCTGGAGTTCCGCTTCCCCTTCTGTGGCGAGGTTGAGTATGATGGCGTGCGCCTTGAACTGCGCCAGGCGCTGGAGCCTTGGCATGTCATGGGCGAACAAGGCGCTATCGGCGGCACCGTGCGGTTCGTTGATTCATCGGTGGAACGGCTTCAGGTAAAGCTCGAAGCCGCCAATCCCGAGCGTTACGCTGTCTGCTGCAACCAGCGCCCGGTGCCCCTGCGCAAGACCGACACAGCCGGATCGGCTATCGCCGGGGTCCGCTTCAAGGCGTGGCAACCCGCCTCCGGGCTTCACCCCAACCTGGAGCCAAACGCGCCGCTGGTGTTCGATATCTATGATCGCTGGACGGGCCGCCCGGTCGGCGGCTGCGTCTACCATGTGGCTCATCCCGGTGGGCGCAACTACGAAACCTTCCCCGTGAATGGCAATGAGGCCGAAGCCCGTCGCCTGGCCCGCTTCGTTCCCGGCAACTACACGGCGGGAAGCTATCCCTTGCGCGACGAACGGTCAGCCGACGAGTTTCCGCTAACGCTCGATCTGCGCCGCCCGCCGGCATGGGGCTGAGCATCCGATGCGCAAGCCCAGCACTCGTCCCAAGGCTCCGAGTCTGATCAGCAATTATCGTCTGCACCCCGGCGTGCCCGACGAGATGATCGACCCGGCCGGCAATATCCGCCCGGGCTGGTCGACGCTGATGGCCGCCTTCGACCAGTTGGGGCCCGCCGAGTTGGGGGCCCGCTTCGAGCGGGCCGACCAATATCTCCGCGATGCCGGTGTGTTCTATCGCGCCTATGACGGGGCGGCCGGCAAGGCGCGCGATTGGCCGCTGGCCCACATTCCCCTGCT
The DNA here is from genome assembly GCA_028290225.1 of Devosia sp. Classification (GTDB taxonomy): domain Bacteria; phylum Pseudomonadota; class Alphaproteobacteria; order Rhizobiales; family Devosiaceae; genus Devosia. The sequence goes on from JAQGKH010000123.1 coordinate 12,276, forward strand.
GATCGATGAGAGCGAGTGGAGCATCATCAGCCATGGCCTGACCCAGCGTGCCGAACTGCTGGAAGCCATCATTGCCGACATTTATGGCGAGAACACCTTGGTGGCTCGCGGCGTGCTGCCACCAGAGTTGATCGCGCGCAACACCGAGTTCCTTCGCCCCCTGGTTGGCATTCGCCCCAGGAGCGGCCATTTCCTGCACTTCTGCGCCTTCGAGCTCGGGCGCGGTCCCGATGGCGCCTGGTGGGTGCTGGGCGACCGCACCCAAGCGCCTTCAGGCGCCGGCTTTGCCCTCGAAAACCGCGTCGCCACCACTCGAGCGCTCGCCGATATCTATGGCGACATGAATATCCACCGGCTCGCCGGCTTCTTCCGCGCCTTCCGCGATGCGCTCTTCGCGCAAGCAGGGCCAGAAGGTGGCCGCGTCGGGATTCTGACGCCCGGCCAGCTCAACGAGACCTATTTCGAACACGCCTATATCGCCCGTTATCTTGGCCTCGTGCTGCTGGAAGGCGAGGACATGCTGGTCGTGGACGGCCAGGTGATGGTGCGCACCGTCGCGGGCCTCCAACCGGTCAGCGTCCTGTGGCGGCGGCTGGACGCCTCCTTTGCCGATCCGCTGGAGCTGCGCTACGATTCGCGCATTGGCACGCCCGGCATGGTGGATGCCCTGCGCCACGGCTCCATCTCCATGATCAACGCCCTGGGCACCGGCTTGCTGGAAACCCGTGCCTTGGCCGCCTTCATGCCCCGACTCTGCCGGGCGGTGTTCGACGCCCCTCTGGAACTGCCCGAGATCGCCACCTGGTGGTGCGGCCAGCCTGCCGAGCAGGCGCATGTTCTAGCCAATTTCGATAAGATGATGATCGGCCCTGCGTTCGCGACCAATCTTCCGGTTGATGACCCCAGCGGCACTGCCCTCGGCTCCACTATTTCCGGTGAACAGCGCGAGACCCTGATCCAGCGCATCATGCGCGATGGCGCCACCTATGTCGGACAGGAGCCGGTGCAACTATCGACTACCCCCGTCTATCTCGACGGCCAGCTGCAGCCTCGCCCGGTGACCTTGCGCGTTTATGCGGCTCGGACCGAGAAAGGCTGGTCCATCATGCCCGGCGGCCTGGCTCGCATCGGCTCCACCAGCGACACCACCGCCATGGCCATGCAACGTGGCGGCCGGGCAGCCGATGTCTGGGTGGTCAGCTCCAATCCGGTGGAGCGCGTTTCGCTCCTGCCTCGCGAAGGCGAGAAACTGCTGCGCAGCCCGCACGGCAATCTGCCCAGCCGCGCCGCCGATAATCTGATCTGGCTCGGGCGCTATACAGAGCGCTGCGAAGCCACGCTGCGCATCCTGCGCGCTTATAATGCCCGCCTTGCCGAACTCTCCAAGGCCGACCTGCCCATCCTGCGCCATTGCCGCGAGTTCCTCGACACCATCGACGTGGATGCGACCGAGCCGATGCCCCTGGGGCTCCTCGCCTCCATCGACAGCGCGGTCCACAGCGCCAGCCAGATCCGCGACCGGTTCTCCCCCGATGGCTGGCTTGCCCTCACCGATCTGCAGAACACCGCCCGCCGCCTGTCCGAAAAGGTCACGCCCGGCAGCGACGCCACCCGCCTCATGACCATCCTCCTGCGCAAGCTGGCCGGCTTTTCCGGCCTCGTGCATGAAAACATGTACCGGTTTGCGGGCTGGCGCTTCCTGGAATTGGGCCGGCGGCTTGAGCGTGGCATGCAGATGGCGCGGATCACCGCTTGGCTGACCGCCAGGGAGGCCCCCGATGGCTCGCTGGAACTGCTGCTGGAAATCGGCGACAGCGTCATGTCGCACCGCCGCCGCTATTCCGTGACGGCCGGCACGCAAAGCGCCATCGATCTCCTGGTGCTCGATCCGCTCAATCCGCGTTCCGTGCTGTTTCAGCTGGCCACCCTGCGCGAGCAGATCGAAACGCTGCCGGGGGGCATCGAAGATGGTCAGCTTTCCCCCGCAGCCAGGGCCACCTTGTCCCTGCAAACAGAACTCGTGATTGCCGAACCGGCCGATCTTACCCCCGAGCGCCTCCAGCGGCTTGCCGGCGATCTGGGCGCGTTGTCCGGCCTTGTCGCTGCTGCCTACTTCGTGTGAGACGCCAATGCTTTACGATATTCGCCTCACGCTCCAATACGATTATGATGCACCCGTTCACGGCGGCCGGCACCTGATCCGGGTGGCTCCAGCCACTCTGCCGGGCGTGCAGCGCCTGGTGGCGTCCAGCTTGACGATCGACCCGCCACCCGAACAGCACACCACCTTCGCCGATTTCTTTGGCAATGCCGTCACCGCTATCGGGCTTATGGCGCCCCATGATCACCTGGAGGTGGGGCTTTCGGCGCGCGTTCAGGTTGATGACCCGATCCCTCCCGTGGACCTAACGCCCTCGCGCTCGGAGTTGCACGCGGAAATCGAGCGCGTGTGGTCGTTGGCACCCGACAGCCCGCATCATTTCCTTTGGCCCTCGCCCCGGCTCGCCGCCGTTCCCGCAATCGCCGACTACGCGCGGGCCGTGACGCCCCAAGCCGGCTCAGTGCTGGACATCGCGCAAGCGCTATGCCTCGCCATCCACCGGGATTTCACCTACGAGGCTGGAGCCACCGATGTTGAAACCACGCCTGCCGAGGCCTTCAGCATGCGCCGCGGCGTTTGCCAGGACTTCGCCCAGGTGATGATCGCCGGCCTGCGCGGCCTCGGCATTCCCGCAGGCTATGTTTCGGGCTTCCTGCGCACCACTCCCCCACCCGGCAAGCCGCGGCTCGAAGGCGCCGACGCCATGCATGCCTGGGTGCGGGTCTGGTGTGGGCAAAGCCTCGGCTGGGTGGCCTTTGATCCCACCAACGCCATTCTGGCTGGTGCCGACCACATCACCATCGGTTATGGCCGTGACTATGCCGACGTTTCCCCGATCGTCGGCATGCTCAAGACCCACGGCTCGCACGAGGCCGCCCAATCGGTGGATGTGCTGCTGGCGCAATAGTCCGCCTGGCAATGCCGGAACCAAAGGTCTTCGCTCGCCGTTATTTGATCGCGCACAACAAAGCGTGATGGCCAGAGCTCCTTTGAGCCACTGGCTTTCAGATGGAGGGCATCGTGATCAATTCTGTCCAAACCTCGAGCGACCATGCACGCAACCCCGCATGGACCATTGAGGGATATGATGGGGAAACTCACTATTCCGACGTGCTTAAAGCTTTGTCGCCTGCGTTCTTTATCTTGGCCGCCGCTGCCGCTTTGATGCTCGCCATTCTTTAGCGGCTGTCGGCGATCGGAACTTTAGCGTCACTTAAAGGAGAGTTCCCATGACGTTAGGCACTATTCTAATCATCATCCTCATCCTGTTGCTGATCGGCGCACTGCCCAATTGGGGCTATTCGCGCGGCTTCGGCTACTTCCCCTCCGGTATTCTCGGCGTGATCCTCGTGATCGTCCTGATCCTGGTGCTGATGGGACGGGTCTAGTTCACCCCGGCATGCAACGGCGCAGCCAATGAATTTGGCCTCTGCACCAGCAGAAATGCGCCGCGCGAGCCGGGATCGCCCCCTCCCAGGCTCGCTCCGACACCCCGATGCGCTGGTCGCATCGGGGTGCCTTTCGCTATGCGGCCGGCACCGATCCGGATTAGCATTGCAAACACACTCACCAAGGACAGCGTCACCATGGCCAACACCACCACTGATCTCCCTCCCGGCGTCCGCAAAGTCGCCACCGCCAGCACGCCTGCCGAAGACAGCACCGCCGCTCCGGCCAAGGAGCAACTGCTCGAGCAGCAGGTTACCCAACTCCAGAGCGACATCCGCGATATTGCCGCCACGCTGGCCCAGTTGACCGGTGACAAGGTGACCGAGGCGCGCGGCATCGCCGAAACCGAGATGCACCGCCTCAAGCGCCAGGGCCAGAATGCGCTTAACGAAGTGCAGGACCAGGCGGGAGCGCTGGAACAAAGCCTCAAGCATACGATTCGCGAAAAGCCCTTCACCGCCGTCGCAAGTGCTTTGGGCGTGGGCTTTATTCTGGCGCTACTGAGCCGGCACTAAAACCATGAACATGCTTGTGCCGCTTGCGGCCTTGCTGGGCCTCGAGGTTAAGGCAATCACTGGTCGCATTCGTCAAACCCTCATCGCCTATGCGGTGATGGTTGTGTTCGGGCTGATCGGCTTGTGCTTCCTGCTGCTGGCCACTTATCTGGCGCTAGCCGATTGGCTCGGCACCATGCCTGCAGCACTGACCTGTGCCGCCACTGCCTTGGTGCTCGCCATGGTGACTTTCATCCTGATCAAGGTCAGCACGACCCGACGCCAGCGTGAACAGGCCGAAAAGCGGCACGCTGCTGAAACCAGCGCCTTTGTCACCACCGCCGCCACGACGGCGCTGCCGGCCTTGTGGAAATCACCGGCACTGCGCACCATAGCGATGCCTGCGGCAGCAGCCCTGGCCGCATTCCTGCTCACCCGTCGGGGGGGCAACCACCCCGACCATTAATCCCCCGGGCGTGGCGCGCTCCAGCGCCGCGCCTCAGGGCTGGCTGGGCAGCGGCAACCAGATACTGGCTCGTACGCCCGTCGGGTTGAATTCCAGATCCACCTTGCTGTCGAGCACCTTGGCGAGACTCCGCTCGATCAACCTTGCCCCGAGGCCGTATTCCTTGGGCTTCGTGACCTGTGGACCGCCACGCTCGCGCCAGCTCAGCGCTAACCCCCGCACCGGCTCGTCGGTGATGCGCCACTCCAGATCCACCACGCCGTTTTCAGTGGCCCAGGCGCCATAACGATGGGTATTGGTCGTCAGCTCATGCAGGATCAATCCCAGTCCCAAGGCGTGGTCGGCCGGCAGCATGATGTTCTCGCCCTTGACCTCGGCCCGATCGGGCTGCTCCAGAAAACGTGGGCCAAACTGCGATTCCACCACTTCATACATGGTCACTCCCGACCAATCGCGGTTGGCCAGCAGCACATGGGCATCCGAGATCGTCTTCAACCGCCCTGAAAAGGCATCGATGAAGCTATTCGGATCGGGGTTTTGTCGGACCGTCTGGCGCGCAACTGACTGGATCATCGCCAGCGTGTTCTTGACCCGGTGATTGAGTTCACGCAGCAGCAACCGGGTGTTTTCAGCACTCAGCTTGTTTTCCGAAATGTCCGTGCTGGCACCCATCATCACCAGCGGCTGCCCATTGGCATCACGTTGATAAACCCGCCCGCGCATCGCCAGCCAGCGCGTTGCGTCGGCTGATCGCGCTTCGGCATTGAAGTCGGTGCCCTCCTCGAGGCTCGTGGTAATTTCCCGCTGCACCCGATCCTGGTCGCTGGGGTGCAGCGCCTCGAACACCTCGCGCGCCTTGACCGGTCCCGTGTCGGGCAAGCCATACATGCGTCGAAACGTGTCGTTGCAGGTCAGCTCTCCGCTGGGTACGTCCCATACCCAACTGCCCACCTTGCCCGCTTCAAGGGTAAGTGCATGGCGCCACTCCTCGCGGATCAGCGCTGCGGCCGTGCGCGCCCGTACCCGGGCTTCGTCCTTGAGCAGCAACAGGCTTGAAACCACCCCAGCAAGGTCGACCAGCTGGGTTAATTGATTGGGATCGACCGCGGAACGCGGCTCTGTGTCCAGCACGCAGAGCGAACCCAGCCGCTGCCCTCGCACCACCACGGGCGCTCCGGCATAAAAGCGCACGCCGGGCCACCCCTGCACGAAAGGGTTGCCCTCGAACCGGGCGTCCTTGCTGGTGTCGAGTACCACCAGCGGCTCGGCACTGGGCTGGGCGATCGTATAGGCACAGAACGACGCTTCCACTTCGCTGCCGTGCAGGTTGTCCACGCCAAAGCAGGAGCGGAACCACTGCCGTTCGTCATCGAGCAGCGGCAAAAGCGCGAACTTCGCTCCAAACAAGCTTGCTGCAATGCGGGTGAGTCGATCGAAATCAGCGTCCCGCTCACTGTTCAGCGCCTCAAGGCTCCTCAGCACGGCAAGCCGCTCAGGGTCTTGGAGAACTTGACGAACGTGAGGGGGAAAAGAGGGGGACTGCGTATCTGCCAATGTTTATCCCGTTACCGGTTGCGGCAAATGGCGCCTCGACATCGCCGTGCATCCATCAACCTACTCGAACGCCGATAACGGCGTTTTCGTTGCAAGATGATCGATCATTCCGGAGACGTCACCACTGCCCGCGGCAACAATACCGGCAGGCCCCCGGGATGAACACGTAATTTTACCATTTTGGGCAGCTTGATCAACTCGCCGTCGATCACGGCATGGGCACCGCGCTTGCGTTTGGGAAAGTGTAGCATGACCTCGTCCACCTCGGTGGAGCTCACCAGGGGGCTCGTCTGCCAGGTGCCGCGGAACAGTTCTACCGCCAGCTTGAGCAGCGCCCAGCTCGACATGGGCTCCGCCACATAAACGCCCAGCAAGCCGCTGTCCAGCTGGTCGGGATAAGGCAGCGGTCCGGTTCCAATCGGGTTGTTGGACACGAAAATTCCCGAAGCGCGTCGCTGCTGGCGGCCCATGGCCGTATGCAGTTCAACCTCGAAATTGGGGGGGCGAACCACCGCGGCAACCACGGCTCGCAGGCTGGCAAACATCTTGCCGATACGGCTGCGATAAACCATGCCCTCGCGAATGCGCACCAGGCGCGCATGAATGCCGATATTGAACTGGTAAACGAACACCTGCTCATTGGCCGTCGCAATGTCGACATGCCCCAGGGAGCCTTGCGCGAGGGCATCAAGCGCCGTGTTGAGGTCCATCGGCACCTGCAGCGCACGGGCAAAAAGGTTCATGGTTCCCGCCGGCAGTACAGCCAGGGGAACCCGGGTCGCGAAAGCCACGGCCGCCGCCGTTGAGATTGTACCATCCCCCCCGGCAGCCATGATCGCATCAACGCCCGGAGTCTTTGCGGCCCGCCACAGCTCGCCTTGCACCGCCTTGCCGCGCATCACCCGACATTCGAGCGCATGGCCATGCTCGGCGAAGATCCTCACGGCCACGGCACAGAGCTCGTCGAGGTCCAGGGTTCGCAGCGTACCGCCATCCTGGTTCAGCACGGCTATGATGTGCATGACCGCCCTTTCAAGCTCGGTTGGGCTTGTCGGCTGATTCAATGGCCGGCAACGTTACCGTGACGGCGGTGCCGCCTTGCTCCAGCCGCTGGTAGACCGGCTCTCCCCCGAACTGCATCGCCAGCTGTTTGATGATTACGCTGCCAAGGCCGCCCTCACCCATATCCTGGTCTGGGGGAATACCCACGCCGTTATCGGCAACCGTGAGTGTGGGCACGCCCGCTTCCGAGCGCCGCAACTGCACGTTGATCGTGCCGCGCCGGCCATCGGGAAAGGCATGCTTGAGGGCATTGGTCACCAGTTCACCCACCAGGATGCCGATCGTGGTGGCGTCTCGTGCTCCCATCAGGATCGGCTCCACATCGCCCAGCAGTTCGACGCTGCCCGCATTGCTTGCGGTGAGCTTCAGGTCCTCAAGCACTGCCGCCATGAATTCATCGGCCCGTGTGGTTTCCAGATCATCGCCCAAACGGAGCCGGCGATGCGCTGAAGCAATGGCGTGCACGCGCGAGCGCGCTGATTCCAGCGCCCGTTGCACCTCGGGCGATTTGGTCCGCAGCAGTTGCAGCCCCAGCATGGACGAAACCGTCGCCAGCGAATTGCCGATCCGGTGGTTGGTATCCTGCAGCAACGCTTCCACCCGCTGCCGTTCATGCTCGGCATGCGCACGCGCTTCTTCCAGCGCCTGGGTGCGCTCGCGAACATGCCCCTCCAGCAACTCGTTCTGGCTTTGCAGGGCCGATTGCCCATGCACCAGCCTGACAACCAGGCGCTGTGACCGGCTGAACAATGAATAAGCCAGGATGGCCGCCGCAGCCAGGGCCGTGATCACCGCGCCCACAAGCCAGCGCCGGGACGCATCGATCGCCCGGTTGCGCTCGCCCAGCCGCTGGTTTTCTTCGCGAATGAACAGCTCCAGCGAATCGCGAACCGAATCCATCAACCGGGCGCCCATTCCAGTCTTGGTCAGCGCCTCGGCCCGGTCGGACTGCATGGCCCGCACCAGTTGCACATTCCGCTCCATTTCCGCCGTCCGGAGCGCCACCTCGGCAGCAATCGCCGCCATCCGATCGGCCTGGTTCGGCCGCTCCTTGGTCAATGCCGTCAGTGACAGCATGCGGATTTGAATGGCGGCGCTGGCCCGGCGATAGGGATCAATGAAACTGTCGTCACCCGTCAGCAGATAGCCGCGCTGGCTGCTTTCCGCTTCAGCCAGCGCATTGGTGAGTTCACGCGCCTGGTTGCGCACTTCATAGGTGTCGATCACGTCGCGCAGCTGGCGATCGATCCCCTGCATCATGATCAGCGCTGCGGTTGCCGCCAGCACCACCAGCGCCA
>JAQGKH010000165.1 GCA_028290225.1 Devosia sp.
TTAGGCCATCTCCATTGGGCACCGTAGGCGTGGATCGCACATGAAGTTCTTGCAGCGGCTTCTGGCCGGATCGGCGCCGCGTGAGCCTGCAAGCGAACGGCCAAGGCTGCGCGCCGCCAGCGATCCCGCGGTGGTTTATGCCGTCGGCGACGTGCACGGCTGCCTTGGCCTGCTGGAGCGGCTGCAACGGCTTGTCCTGGCCGATGCAGCGGCTTTCCCTGGGGAAAAATGGTTGGTCATGCTGGGCGACTATGTTGATCGCGGCCCCCGCTCAGCGGCGGTGATCGAGCACTTGCTGGCTCCGCCCCCCGCCGGTTTCCAGCGCTTCGCATTGGCTGGCAACCATGAAGCCATGATGCTCGACTTCCTGGCCGCGCCCTCGGCCAATCATCACTGGCTCGCTCTCGGGGGCCTCGAAACACTCGCTTCCTATGGGCTCGACAGCAGCATCCTGCAGACCCATTCCCCCAAAAGCGTTCACGCCATGCTGGACAGCTATATTCCGCCCGCCCACCGCGCCTTTCTGGCAAGCGCCCCCAGCCTGATCGAAACGCCTTCCTGCATTTTCGTTCACGCCGGCCTGCGCCCTGGCATCGCGTTCGAGCAGCAGCGCGACGACGACCTCCTGTGGTTCCGTCCCGACGCCGCCACCGATTATGCCTCCCTGGGCAGGATCGTTGTTCACGGCCACACCCCTCTCGAGCGCCCCCTCGTGCTTGCGTCCCGCATCAACGTGGACACCGGCGCCTTCGCCACCGGCCGCCTCACCGCCGTCCGGCTAGTCCCCGGCCGGGACCCCGTCCTGCTCTCGACCTAGCGCGGGCCGTTGCGGCCGCGATCGAGCCGCGGCGCTGTCCTTGCTCCTCCAGGCCCCGGCGCGGATCTGGGTGCCATGCCCTGGATGCAATGCGCTTTCGCGTTTGATGCTGTCGCTGCCGCTTCCAGGTGCTATTCCTCCCCGGCGCAGGCAAGAGGGCAGCAATGAGCAGACAAATTGTTCCGGTGATTCTGGCGGGTGGCCGGGGAACGCGGCTTTGGCCACTGTCGCGCGCTGCCCGGCCAAAGCAGTTCCTGCAGCTGACCGGACCCCAGAGCCTGTTCCAGGAAGCGCTCAAGCGCGTCGGGCAGGCCGAGCTTTACCTGCCCGCCATCATCATCACCAATCAGGACTATCGCTTCCTGGTTGCCGAACAAGCCCACGAGACCGGCATCGAGCTTGCCGGCGTCTTGCTTGAACCGATCTCGCGCAACACCGCCATGGCCATCGCCGCCGCGGCCGAGTTTGCTCAAGCCAGATATGGAAGCGACGTGCTGCTGCATGTGCTGCCCTCCGATCATGCGGTCGTCCCCGACCAGGGCTATTGGCAGTCCATCCGCATCGGTCGTGGGGCAGCCGAGCAGGGCCATCTCGTCACCTTCGGCATAACCCCGACCACGCCCGAAACCGCTTACGGCTATATCGAAGCTGGCTCGGCAGTGTCCGACGGCGTTCAGCGCGTCACCCGCTTCACCGAAAAGCCGCCGCTGCAGGATGCACAGGCGATGCTGGCTTCGGGAAACTTCTTCTGGAACGCGGGCATCTTCATGATCTCGGCCGCCCGCTTCCTCGATGAATGCCGCACCCACGCTCCTCAGACCTTCAGTAGCGCCCAGCAAGCGGTGAGCCGGGCAACGATCGACCTCGATTTCGTCCGGCTCGACCAGGCCGCCTTCGAGAGCGCGCCCGACATTTCGGTGGATTATGCGGTGTTCGAAAAAACCGCGGCCGCCGTGGTTGTTCCCGTGACCTACCAGTGGTCCGATCTGGGGGCCTGGAACGCCGTTTGGGACGTCAGCAGGAAAGATCATGCCGGCAATGCCGCCACCGGCCGCGCGACCTTCAGCAACACCAGCGGCTCGCTGGTGATCAGCGACAAGGCCCATGTGGCCCTGGAAGGGCTTGCGGACGTGGCCGTGATCGCCACCGAAGACGCCATTTATGTCGGCAAGCTGTCCGAAGCGCAAAAGGTTGGAGCCATGGTTGCAACACTGCGCCAAAACCCTGACACGGCGCCGTTGACCGAGCTGCACCAGACCGCTTACCGCCCCTGGGGCGGCTACTCATCCGTGCTCAGCGGCGAGCGCTTTCAGGTCAAGCGGCTGTTCGTGCACCCCGGCAAGCAGCTCTCCCTGCAGCGGCACCACCATCGCTCCGAGCACTGGATCGTGGTGCGCGGCACAGCCGAAGTCACCGTGGACGGCACAGTAACGGTTCTGGCGGAAAACCAGTCGATCTACTTGCCCCTGGGCGCCACCCACCGCCTCGCCAATCCGGGCAAGATCCTGCTCGAACTCATCGAGGTGCAAACAGGCTCCTATCTCGGGGAAGACGACATCGTCCGCATCGAAGACGACTTCGGGCGCAGCTGACCGCACGCTCGGGTGAACGCTGCCCTTATTGCGAGTTGAGCAGCTCCAGGCGGGGCTGCACTTCGCTGTCAAAGGCCTTGAGCGCGGCCCCGATCGCCTGGTGCATGTCCAAATAGCGATAGGTGCCCAGGCGTCCGCCAAAGATCACGTTTTCCTCGCCCTCGGCCAAGCTCCGATAGGCTTGGTAGACCTTTTTGTCTTGTGCCGTGTCGATGGGGTAATAGGGCTCGTCTTCGTGGCGGGCAAAGCGCGCATATTCGCGCACGATATAGCTTTTTTCGGTCTGGTAGTTCCGCTCGGGGTTGAAGTGGCGGAACTCGAGGATGCGGGTAAAGGGAACATCCTCGTCGGCATAGTTCATCACCGCCGTGCCCTGGAAATCCCCCACATCAACGATCTCGGGCTCGAAGTCGATGGTGCGCCAGCTCAGCTCCCCGGCGCGATAATCGAAATAGCGATCGATCGGGCCGGTGAACACCACCAGCTTGTCCTTGGGAATGCTGTCCTTGACCGCAAAATAATCGACGCCGGTCTGCACCTCGATCAGCGGATGGTCCAGCATGCGCTCGAAAATGGCGGTGTAGCCATCCACCGGCAGGCCTTCATACCTGTCGCTGAAATACCGGTTGTCGAAATTATAGCGCACCGGCAGGCGGCTGATGATGCCCTCGGGCAACAGGGTCGGGTCGGTCTGCCATTGCTTGGCCGTGTAGCCGCGAATGAACGCCTCGTAAAGCGGTCGCCCGATCAGCGAGATGGCCTTTTCCTCGAGATTGCGGGGCGCCGCGCCCCCCAGTTCCGCCGATTGTTCGCTGACCAGCGCCCGCGCCTCGTCCGGCGACATCT
>JAQGKH010000185.1 GCA_028290225.1 Devosia sp.
ACTGATTGACCTGCCAGGCGCCGTCGATCTTTTCGGCAACCCGAGCCGAGCCGCTATCGAGCAGCGCCAGCGCTTCGGTGACCGCTTGGCGCACCGCACCCGTGGTGCTCGAATTGACCTCGGCCCGGTTGTCAAAGGCGGTGTCGATGGTGCTGGCAAGATCGGCAAAGGACATGGGGGTGCTTTCGTAGATGAACCGGAAAGGTGAAAGGGCCTCAGGCAGGGGCGCTGGCGTGATTGTTGGCGGGGTAAACCCCGAGGATACGGAACTGGTCGGTGAAAAAGCCGAGTTCCTCGAAGGCGAGCTGCACGGCTGCATCGGTGGGGTGGCCCTCGATATCGGCATAGAACTGGGTGGCGGTGAAGGCGCCGCCCACCATGTAGCTTTCCAGCTTGGTCATGTTGACGCCATTGGTGGCAAAGCCGCCCAGCGCCTTGTAAAGCGCGGCGGGTACGTTGCGGACGCGGAACACGAAAGTGGTCTTGGTGTTGCCCGGGGGAGCATGCAGCTCATCGCGCGACAGCACGAGGAAACGCGTGGTGTTGTGGTCGGCGTCCTCGATATTGGAGGCGAGCACGTCAAGGCCGTAGATTTCGGCGGCAAAGCGCGACGCGATGGCGGCGACGCTCCGATCGGCCTTTTGGGCGACCTCGCGGGCGGAGCCGGCGGTATCCACAGCATTGATGGTGCGAAAGTCATGATCGGCGATGAATTTGCGGCATTGCCCGAGCGCCACCGAAAGCGACTGCACGGCGCGAATATCGCCGAGGGTAGCACCGGGCACGCCCAGCAGGTTCATTTCGACGCGCAGAAAGGTTTCGCCGATGATGAACAGCCCGCTTTGAGGCAGCAGGTGGTGGATATCGGTGATGCGGCCATAAAGGGAGTTTTCCACGGGAACCACGGCGAAATCGGCCCGGCCGCTTTGCACGGCGCCCAGGGTTTCCTCGAAGGTGACGCAGCCCAGCGCTTCGTCATGGGGAAAAACATTGCGGGCAGCCGCGTGGCTAAAGGCGCCGCTTTCGCCCTGAAACGCGATCTTCCTGCTCATGTTGTCTCCGCCGTACCGTTGGAGCAGGCTTTTGAACCCGAGCCGGGCAGGTGTCAATTCGCCCGCGGGCGCAGGCGTCCAACCTCCAGGCGGGAATTGTCGCAGCACGGGTTTGGGCAGTTGCGCCTTTGTGGGAGTGGGACTATCTTCCGCGCGCGGCGAACCGGGTGGTTGAGGGCAGCTTCTTTAGGCAGTCGCAAGTTGAACCCGCATGGACTATCGTTCGTTCGGGGATGGACTGGCAGAGAGTTTCACATGAATTCGTTCGAGCTTAACAAGATCATGGGCGCCGTGCTCGGCACCCTGTTGTTTGTGATGGGTGCCGGCTTTGTTGCGGACGCCATCTACCACCCCATCGAAGGGCGCGGGCCCGGCTATGCGCTGCCCGAACCCGAGGCGACCGAGCTCACTGCAGAAGCCGGTCCGGCCGAGGCCGCCGTTCCCCTGGGCGTGCTGCTCGCCAGCGCCGATGCGACGCGGGGCGCCGCTGCCGTGCGCAAGTGCCAGTCCTGCCACAACTTTGCCGAGGGCGAAGGCAACAAGACCGGCCCGCATCTCTATGGCATTGTCGGCCGCCCCGAAGGCGCGGTGGAAGATTTTGCCTATTCAGAAGCGCTGGTGGCCCATAACGCGGCCGGCGACGTCTGGAGCTACGAAAATCTCGATGCCTTCCTGACCAGCCCGCGCGATTATGCCCCGGGCACCAAGATGAATTTCGGCGGTGTCCGCACCCCCGAAGAGCGCGCCGACATCCTGGCCTATCTGCAGACGCTGTCGCCCGATCCGGTGCCGTTCCCGGCTGCCGATGTGGCGCCCACGCCCACGGAAGACGGCGCCGAGCCCCAGGCCGAACAGCAGGACGTGGTTTCGCCCGACGCCGCCGATCCCACCGATCCGGCAACCACCGCGCCCGAAAACGTCACGGTGCCGGTGGCGCCCGATGCGGCGGTGGAAACGCCCGAGGAAACCATGACCGAATCGCCGGTGGTGGGCACGCCCACGACCAGCGGCACGCCAGCCACGACCCAGGTGCCGGCCAATCCGATGGCACCGACCCAGGCCCCGGCGCCACAAACGCCGGTTACGCCTGAAACGCCCGCCCCGGCGCAGTAACCAGCCGTTTCCTTCAGCAAAGCCGCGCCCCCCAGCGCGGCTTTATTTTTGTGTGAGCCAGATTTCCCATGCTCCTGTTGCATCTTGCCGACGTGGATGAAGCCGGCTGGGCCAAGCGCCTCCAGGCGGCGCTGGGCTCGTATCCGGTGGTGCGCCGCGGCGACGGGTTCGATCCTGCCGATATCCGCTATATCCTGGTGTGGAAGCCCGCGCCCGACGCCTTCGAGGGCCTGAGCAATCTCGAGTTGATCCTGTCGATGGGAGCGGGCGTGGATGCGCTGCTCAAGCACCCGGCCCTGCCCCCCGTGCCCATGGTGCGGTTCGTGGACGAGGACCTGACGCAGCGCATGAGCGATTATGTGGTGGCGCAGGTCACCATGCATCATCGGCTGCAGAGCCGGTTCCAGGCCGACCAGAAGGCGCGGCGCTGGGTGCAGCTTTATCCGCCCGCCGCCGCGGAAACCGTGGTGGGGATCATGGGGCTGGGCGTGCTGGGGCAGGATGCGGCGGAGCGGCTGGTGCCGCTGGGCTTTACGGTGCGCGCCTGGAGCCGCACGCCCAAGGCGATCCCGGGCGTCGAGGGCTTTGTAGGTGAAGAGCAGCTGGACGCGTTTCTCGGGGGCACTGATATCCTCGTCAACCTGTTGCCGCTGACGCCGCAAACCACGGGCATCCTGAACACCGACACCTTCCGCAAGCTACGGCGCCGGCTCGATGGCGGACCGGTGATCGTCAATGCGGCGCGGGGCGGGCACCAGCGCGAAGCCGATATCGCGGCGGCCCTGCAGGATGGAACGCTGGGCGCGGCGAGCCTTGATGTGTTCGAGATCGAGCCGCTGCCGGTGGACAGCCCGCTTTGGGATATCGCCAACTGCTATATCACCCCCCATATCGCCGCGATCTCGCACCCCGACACCGGGGCGCGCTATTTTTCACAGGTCATCGCCGATCACCGGGCAGGCAAGCCACTGCACAATGTGGTGGATCGCGGGCGGGGATATTAGGCCGATCGAGCCGTAGACTCGCAGCGGGGAGCGCGGGGGGAGAAGCGACAGCCTGCGGGCTGCGCGGGCGCGACAAGCCTTCAGCTTGCGCTGGGATGGGGCGCGACAGCCCTGCGGGCTGCGCGGGGGCGACAAGCTTCAGCTGGCGCTGGCGCGACAGCCCTGCGGGCTGCGCGGGGGCGACAAGCTTTCAGCTTGCGCTGGGATATCTTTGCTTGAGCACTTCGTAGACGGCGCGCATGGCGTGGTCGGTGGCGCCGGCGGGGCGCCCAGGGCGCGCTTCGGGAGCCCAGGCCATGATGTCCAGATGCACCCAGGCCCCGGCCTTGCCGACAAAGCGGCGCATGAACAGGGCGGCGGTGATGGAGCCGGCAAAGCCGCCCTGCCCGGCATTGTTCACATCAGCCGCCTTGCTGTTCATCATGGCGTCATAGGGCGACCAGAGCGGCATTTGCCAGAGCGGGTCATCGACCCGGAGCCCGGCCGTCATCAATTCGCGCGCCAGCGCATCGTCGGTGCAGAACAGGGCGGGCAGTTCGGGGCCGAGCGCCACGCGGGCCGCGCCGGTCAGGGTGGCCATATCGACGAGCAGTTCAGGGCTTTCCTCATCGGCCAGCGCCAGGGCATCGGCCAGGATCAGGCGGCCTTCGGCATCGGTATTGCCGATTTCCACGGTGAGCCCCTTGCGGGACTGGAGGATATCGCCAGGGCGGAAGGCGGCGCCGGCTATGGCGTTTTCAACGATGGGAATCAGTACGCGCAGGCGCACGCGCAAGCGGGCTGAAACAACGAGATGGGCCAAGCCCAGGATGTTGGCGGCGCCGCCCATGTCCTTTTTCATCAGCAGCATGCCGGCGGCCGTCTTGATGTCGAGCCCGCCGGTATCGAAGGTCACGCCCTTGCCGACCAGGGTGACCTTGGGATCGCCCGGATCGCCCCAGACCAGGTCCAGGAGGCGGGGCGGCTGGTGCCCGGCCCGGCCCACCGCATGGATCATGGGGAAATTTGCCGCCAGCAGATCCTCGCCGACGATGGCGGTGACCGACATGCCGCGCGCCTGGGCGAAGGCGCGGATCTGCGCGTCGAACTCGTCGGGGCCAAAATCGTTGGCGGGGGTGTTGATCCAGTCGCGCGCCAGGGTCGCGCCAACCACCAGCCGCTCTACTTCAGACCCATCGGCCGCTTCAGGCAGGACGAGTTCGGGCGCCGGCTTGAGCTTCTTGTAGCGATCGAACCGGTAAGCGCCCAGACGGAAGGCGGCGGCCGCCAGGGTCGGATCGCCAAAATCGCCGGCAAGGCGATAGGTGCCGGGCGGCAGGCGCGCCCCGGCCAGGCCCAGCATCAGGGCGGGCCGTTCGGCGCCCTCGCCGAGGCCGAAGAGATAAGCCCGCAGGCCCCCGTTCTCATCCGGCAAGGGGAGCAGCTGGCCACGCTGGCCGTCGAAATCATTGGCGCGCGCCCAGGCCAGCTCGGCGGGCGCCAGCCCTGCCCCCTCGAGCCCCCCAGGAGCAATGCAGATCAGAGCGAGGGGCACGGATGAGGTCATGGCGGGGTTCCGGAAGTCGCCGGTGTTTCTAGCGCTGGGGTCGCCGATGGGCAATCGCCCAAAGGCAGGTTTAACGGCGCGTTAGGGTTAATGTTCTACTAAAGCGCAGGCTTGTCTCTCGCCCGAGGTGTTCGCCGTGCTCGTTCTGCCGCTCCTGCCCAAGACCCTTCAGTGCATGCTGCTGGCCGGTGCCACGACCTTGCTGCTGGCGGGTTGTGCCGCCAATCGCTCGATGCCCGGCCCCGATTACGCCGGGATGCCGGCGGCGCAAGCGCAGCAAGGGCTGGCCGAGCTGACGGAGCGCTACAAGCGCCAGCCCGCGGACAAGGGCGTGATCATCCATTATGCGGCGGCGCTCCGCGATGCCGGGCAAAGCGGGCAAGCGGTGGCGGTGCTGGAAGCGGGGATGGCGCACCATCCCCAGGACCTCGACATCACCATCGCCTATGCCAAGGCGCTGACGGCGGATGGGCGCTTCGCCCAATCGCTTGAAGTGGTGGAAAGCGCCATCCGCCCCGACGCGCCGGACTGGAACGCGCTTTTGGTCAAGGGCGCGACCCTGGACCAGTTGGGCCGCAACGAAGAAGCGCGCCGGCTTTACGGGCAGGCGCTGACGCTGGCGCCGGGGGAAGCCTCCATCGAGGCCAATCTGGGCCTTTCCTACGCCATGACCAATGACCTGGGTGCGGCCGAGCAGCATCTGCGCCGGGCGGTGGCCATGCGCGGCGCTACCAGCCGGGTGCGGCAGAACCTGGCTCTGGTGGTGGGACTGCAAGGGCGTTTCGAGGAATGCCGGGCGCTTTATGCCGCCGAGCTGCCGCCCGAGCAGGTGGAAAACAACATGAACTATGTGCGGGCGCTTTTGACCCAGCAGAACCGCTGGGACGCCGTGGCAGGGGGCTGAGCGGCCCCGCCTGCAGCGAGCCCGAGCGGCGCTAGAGACCGGGGTTCGGTGGCATCGAGAACACCTTGATGATCGCTGGCGACATAATGACGATGAATAGCACGGGCAGGAAGAACAGGATCAGCGGCACGGTGAGCTTGGGCGGCAGCGAAGCCGCCTTTTTTTCGGCTTCCGACATGCGCGCTTCTCGGCCCTCCTCGGCCATGACGCGCAGCGCCTGCCCCACCGAAGTGCCATAGCGATCGGCCTGGATCAGGGCCGTCATCACCGAGCGTACATTGTCGAGCCCGGTGCGGCGCCCAAGATTTTCATAGGCGCGGCCGCGATCTTCCAGAAACGACAATTCGGCGGTGGTGAGGGTCAGCTCTTCGGCCAGTTCAACGCTTTGCTGGCCAATTTCCTTGGCGACGCGCTTGAAGGCGTGTTCCATGGACATGCCCGCTTCCACGCAAAGCAGCAGCAGATCAAGGCAATCAGGCCAGGCCTTGCGGATGGAGGCCTGCCGCTTGCTGATCGCGTTATGCAACAGCAGCTTGGGCAGGTAGGAGCCAGCCAGTCCCGCGCCGATGGCGTAAAGCAGCCCGAGATAAAGTGGCCGGTCCGGCGAGGGCGCCATGATCAGGAAATAGAAGGCCACCAGCACAAGGACCCCCAGGGGGGTGGCAAAGCGCATGAACAGATGGGTGATCAGGTGCCCCTGCCCGCGAAAGCCGCCCATGGCGAGCTTGTCGACCGTGGCATCGTCCTGGAATGCCTTTTTAAGGTCGAAGCGTTCCACGACCTTTTTCATGTAGGTCTTGGTTTCAGCGTTGCGCCGAATGGAGGAGCGGCCATCGCCCACGGTGTTGCCGCGCAGCCGGGCCATTTCCTCGGCCCGCATCTTGTCGCGCTCAAGGGCCACCCGCTTGATGCGGGTCTTCATCTCGGACCGGTTGATCAGGCCCGAGCCGAAGGTGAACACCACCGCCGCCGCCGACACGGCGGCCAGAACGGCAATCAGAAACTCGCGCTGGGTGAGAAGCTCGATAATATTCACAGCCGCGGGTCCTTCTGAAAAGTTCTTAGAAGTCGAACCGGATCATCCGGTTCATGACGAAAACGCCGAAAGAGAGCATCACTGCCGCCACGCCCAGCCAGAAATTGCCGAGGGTGGTGGTGAAAAGGGGCGCCAGGTATAACGGGGAAACAACGCTGACCAGGGTGGCCACAACGAAGGGGAGCGAGCCGATGATGCCGGCCGAGGCCTTGGCTTCCGAGGACATGGCCTTGACCTTCTGCTTCATCTTCTTGCGGTTGCGCAGCACGCGCGCCAGATTGCCAAGGGCTTCGCTCAGATTGCCGCCGGCTTGTTGCTGGACGGTGATCACCACCACAAAGAAGTTGACCTCGGCCAGCGGCACCCGCTCCAGCAGGACCTGAACGGCGTCGCTCATGGTCATGCCAAAGGCCTGTTGATCGAGAACGCGCTGGAATTCGGACTTCACCGGCTCCTTGGCATCCTTGGCCACGACGCGAATGGAATCGTTGAGGGGCAGGCCGGTCTTGACGCCGCGCACGATGGCTTCGACGGCATTGGGCAGTTCGTCGAGGAACTTGTCCTGGTATTTGCGGCGCTTGCGGTTCACCCAAAGGCGGGGCCCGACATAGGCGCCGGCCAGAGCAAAGATCGCGGCAAAATAGAACGGCACCTGGACCAGCACCAGCAGCAGGAACAGCACAATGCCAGCGATGATGCTGTTGCGGATGAAGGCGGCGGGCTTGATGGTCATGCCGGCCTGGAACAGCAGCTGGGGCAGACGCACGCGCTTTTTTTCGTTGAGCGCTTCGGTTTGGCTCTTGATCGCGTCCTGCACGCTTTTGCGTCTGTTGTCGCGGGTGCGGGCATTGCTGGCTTCAAGCCGGGTGCCCCGGTCAACCTGGAAGGCGGCGCGGCGCTTGGCGGCACGCCGGCTGCCGCCAAGGGCGGAGGGCACCAGGGCAAGGCCGGCGGCGCCGACAGCAACCATGGCCAATAAGGCAAGCAGCAGGGCGTTCATGGTTTAAGCCCCCAACAGCTCGTTCTGCTCGACATTGGCCTTTTCCAGCGCTTCGACCAGATTGGCCTCCTCGTTGAAATAGCGGGCGCGCTCGCTGAAGTGCGGCTTGGTGATGCCGGTGGAACGATGGCGGCCGAGCAGCATGCCGTTCTGGTCTTCGCCCATGATGTCGTAAAGGAAGATATCCTGGGTCACGATCACGTCGCCTTCCATGCCCAGCACTTCGGAAATGTGGGTGATGCGGCGCGAACCATCGCGCAGGCGGGCGGCCTGCACCACCACGTCGATGGAGGAAACGATCATTTCGCGAATGGTGCGGCTGGGCAGGGCGTAGCCGCCCATGGTGATCATGGATTCAAGGCGCGACAAAGCCTCGCGCGGCGAGTTGGCGTGGAGCGTGCCCATGGAGCCGTCGTGGCCGGTGTTCATGGCCTGGAGCAGATCGAAAGCCTCGGGCCCGCGCACTTCGCCCACGATGATGCGTTCGGGGCGCATACGCAGGCAGTTCTTGATCAGGTCGCGCATGGTGATCTCGCCTTCGCCCTCGAGATTGGGCGGGCGGGTTTCGAGGCGCACCACATGGGGCTGCTGCAGCTGCAGTTCGGCGGAGTCTTCGCAGGTGATCACCCGCTCGTCCTTTTCAATGAAGGCGGTGAGGCAATTGAGCAGCGTGGTCTTGCCCGAACCGGTGCCGCCCGAGATCAGCACATTGGCGCGCACCCGGCCCATGATGCGCAGCACTTCGGCGCCTTCGGGCGAGATGGAGCCGTATTTCACCAGCTGCTGGAGGGTCAGCTTGTCCTTCTTGAACTTACGGATGGTAAGCGCGGCGCCATCGATGGCGAGCGGCGGGGCAATGACGTTGACGCGCGAACCATCGGGCAGACGGGCGTCGCAGATGGGCGAGCTTTCATCGACCCGCCGGCCGACCTGGGACACGATGCGCTGGCACACATTCATCAGGTGGGCATCGTCGCGGAAGCGCACATTGGTGAGCCGCACCCGGCCGCCCACTTCGATGTAGCATTTCTGGGAGCCGTTCACCATGATGTCGGCGATGTCATCGCGGGCCAGCAGGGGCTCGAGCGGCCCGTAACCCAGCACGTCGTTGCAGATGTCCTCGAGCAGGTCTTCCTGCTCGGAAATCGACATGATGATGGATTTGAGCGCGATGATCTCGGCGACGATGTCGCGGATTTCCTCGCGCGCCGCGTCCTGGTCCATGGTGGCCAGCTGCGACAGATCGATGGAATCGATCAGGGCGTTGAAGATGGCCGACTTGGTCTGGAAATATTCCTTGTCGCGCTGCGCATCCACCGGGGGGCGCACGTCAACCACATCTTCCCCCCGCAGGCGCGAGGCGGCCGCTTCGTCGCTGGCGCGGCGCGTCGGCTCGACCCGCACGGCGCGCTCGGGTGTCGGCCGCTGGGGCGGAGCGACATTGACGCCAGGGGTATTGCCGCCAAAGGATGTACGCTTACCAAACATGCTCGTTTTACCGTTCCAGCCGGCGCTTGCGTCAAGCGCTTCAGGCTCGCTTTTTCAAAAAGGAAGGCAGTTTGAGGCCAACGGACTTGCCCGCAGCCCCCGGGGCGTTCCGACCGGTGACCTGCAGGCCGACCGTGCGGAACACATCGTTGATCTTGTTGTTGGCGGAAACCTCGGCGATCATCTGCCCGTTGTTGGCAGCGGTGCCGAACAGAGCGGCATCGAACGGCACCTGCCCCAGCAGCCGGCACTCAATGGAGTTGGCGAACTCGTTGGCACTGATCTCGGGCCGGCGGGGCACGCCCAGCTTGTTGAGCACGAGGCTGGGGAAGCTTTCGGTGGGGCGCAAGGCCTTGATGGTATCGGCCAGGTTCTTGGCATTGCGCAGATTGGCCAGATCGGGCTCGGCCACGATCACCACTTCATCGATGGTGGCCAGGGTATGGCGCACCCACGCATTCCAAGCATGGGGAATATCGAGCACCACGACGGGCATGGAGGCCTGGCACATCTCGATGATCCCCTCGAAGTCGCGCTCCTCGAAATCATAGGTCTGATCGAGGCTGACCGGAGCGGTGAGCAGATTGATGTGATTGGCCGCCTTGCTCATCAGGCGGTCCAGCATGGTCTGATCGACCTTCTGGTTGGCGAGCAAGGCATCGGCCAACCCATGGGGCGGGTCCTGGTTGAAATTGAGGCCGGCGGTGCCAAAGGCCAGGTCCATGTCGACGATCAAGGCATCCTGGCGCAGCGTCTGGGAAACCATCCAGGCGACGTTGTGGGCAACCGTGGAGCCCCCCGCGCCCCCTTTGGCCGACACAAAGCCCACCGTGCGCCCGATCGGCGCGGCGCCTTCGGAGGCGAACAGCTCAGTGATGGCGCCGACAATGGTCTGGGAGGTGGCGGGCAGCACGATGTATTCCGACACGCCCGAGCGGATCAAATCGCGATACAGCATCACATCATTGACGTGGCCGAGCACGATCAGGCGGGTGGACGCGTCGCAAACCTCGGCCAGCCGCTCCAGCTGGCCCGGGATCTCGGCGGGCTGGAGCGTGGTTTCCACGATCACCAGATTGGGCGTGGGATTGGATTTGTAGGTTTCCACCGCCCCGTCGAGGCCGCCATTATGGGTGGTGAGGGCCACCTTGGACATGCGCCGGTCATGGATGGCGCTTTCCACCAGTTGAGCCGTTTGCGAGTTTTCGCAGAAGGCCTGGATGGTGATGCGCGGGATCAGGCGCGCACCCGAAGCGATCTCGGCGGCGGCCGGTTCGATCCTGCGCGGCTCAGGGGTCAGAAAACTCATGGAAACCTACTCTCCTTGGGGCCAGCCGCTGATCTAATCGAGCACAAAGCCGACCGAGCCACTGAAACCGCCACGCATTTCGGCGCCACCGCCCACGCCATACATCTTCTCCATTTTCCCGAGGAAGACGGCCTCGGCATCGCTGGCCGGCCCGCTGCGGTCGGTGGGCACGGCAATGGGGCCATGGGTGGGCTGTACCAGATAGGGCGTGACGAGGATCACCAGCTCGGTTTCCTGGGTGCGGAATTCGCGCGAGCGGAACAGCGCCCCCAGGATCGGGATATTGCCCAGGCCCGGCAATTGATTGATCACCTGGGCGCTGCGTTCTTCCAGCAGCCCGCCAATGGCCAGCGTGGTGCCCGCCGACAGTTCCACCGAAGTCTTGCTTTGGCGGGTGGTCAGGTTGAAGGTGCCCGGCACCACATCGGAAACGCCGGTATCCACCACCAGGCCAATGGAGCCATTGGACTTGACCGTGGGGGTGAAGCTGAGAGTTACGCCATAGTCCTTGTAGTCGTAGCTCACCCGCCCATCATCGCCGGTGATCGGAATGGCGATCTGCCCGCCGGCGAGGAATTCGGCCGACTCGCCGGAAACGGCGGTCAGCGTCGGCTGCGCCAGGATGCGCGCCGCATTGCGGGTTTCCAGCGCCCGGATCTGGGCATTGATATCGACATTGGCGATGGGGAAGTTGCCGGTGATGCCGTTGGTGGTGAAGCCCGATGCGGAGGTCGTGTTGTTGTTGAACTCAAAGGTCGCGGCGCCGATGGTGGCGGTGCCCGACAGATTGATGCCCAACTGCTTGGCCACATCGCGACGGATTTCGGAAACGGTGACCTGGAGCGTCACCTGCTGGGCGCCCGAGACGTCGATGATGTTGGCAACATTGGCAATGTCGCCGGCAAACTGGACGGCAACGAGGCCGGCGCGTTCCTTGTCCTCGCTCGACTGCACGCTGCCGGTCAGGACCACGCGGTTGGTTTGATCACCGAGGGTGACGGATTCCACCCGGATATTGGAGCCGGGCAGGACCCGGGCCAAGGCGCTTTCCAGCGCATTGCCGACCATGGATGGCTCTTCGAGCACCTCGATATCCAGAACGCTGATGGTGCGCCCCTGATCGTCGAGAAAGAAGATATTGGTGTCCCCTCCCCCGATGCCCTGCACAATGGCCCGGGTGCGGGTGCGCATGATCGCCGCCGCCACGGAGGGCTGGGATACGATCACTTCGGCAACGCCGGCCGGCAGATCAACGATCAACGACTTGTTGAGCGCCACCTGGGTGGAGCGAACCGCCCCATAGGCCGCCGCGGAGATGGTGAGTTGCGCTTCGCTGGCGCGCGCCGGGACCAGGGTGGCGGAGGGTAGCAGCAGGGCAGCACACAGGGTTGGCAGCAGGCAGCGGCGGATTACGGAGCGCGGGCTGAACATGATCTTCCCCCTTACTGGAGCACAGCCGGCGGCTCGGCGGATGCCGCCGGCGCAGGCTGGATGATGGAGGCCGGCGCCAGCACCGGAGTGGCAGCGCTGGTCGGGGATGGCGGGGACTGAGGCTGGCTGGCCCCGGACATGACGCTTTGCTCGCGGCCATAGCGGATCACCCGCACGGTCTGGCTGGTACCCGGGCGCTCGGGCGCGGTATCGGCGAAATCGGCCATGGACCGCAAGGTGAGCGAGAGCTGACCCTGGGAGGTGGAATTGACCAGGGTTTCAGCCTGGGCCGGATCAAGCTCCAGCGTGGCGATGGTGGCACTGAGGAAGGCCTGGCCCTGGGTGCCCGACGCGGCAGCGTTGGCGTCGCCGCCGCTGACGCCGGTGGCAGCGCCGGTGGTGCCCAGTTCACCCAGGCGGGTGCCGATGGCCAGCACGCGCACATTGGGCAGCACCACTTCGGAAACCTGCCCCAGATCGGTGGAGCGGGTCAGCAGCACATCCACATGGTCGTTGGGAACGATAAAGCCGCCTGCGGCGGTGGCAGGCGCCACCGGCACCGACACGCCACGCTTGCCGGGCGCCAGCACCGCCGACAGATAGCCCTGGTCGGCAGTCACCAGCTTTTCCTGGCGGATGGGCTCACCAGGAAAGAATTCAAACCGGGCGATGGCACCGGCCAGCTCGGTTGGCGCTTCGGGCATGGCGCTGATGGTGACGTATTCAGGGCGAACGGCGCTTTCAGGCCAGTTCTGCCACTGCACCAGATTGCTGGACAGGCGCTCGCCGACCCCAATTGGCGCCGCCGCTACCAGGACCTGGGTTTCGATCCTGGCCGGCGCCGCTTGCGTGACCATGGTGGGTGCCGGTTGTTCGCCGCCGCGCATGACCAGAAAGGCGGCAAGGCCACCCGCGATCAGTGCCACCAGCAACAGAATAATACGCGCCGGCTTCATTGCCCACTCCGCTCCGGATGGGGCGTGTTTGGTCCCCAATGCAAGAAACAATGAGCCGAAAGGGTCAAAGTTTGGTTAAAGCATCGTTGGCACTTGAAGTTAACAGGGTGATAATAGAAGCCAATTGCAAGGCGCGGCCGTTAGACTTGCCCCGCCGGGTGCCTTCAGGAAGCCAGGCGCTCGAAGATTGCCGAGTTGGAATAAGTCAGGAGCCCCGCGGCAGCCAGCGCCACCCCATAGGGCACCCCGGCCTTGCGATCATGCAGGCGTTCGAGCCAGGCGAAGCGGGCCAGAAACGGGGTCAGGGGCAGTTGGCGCAAGGCCAGGATCGCCAGGGTCAGCGCACCGCCCAGCAAGGCGGCATAAACCAGGTAAGGCAAAGCGAGACCAAAACCCAGCCACAAGGTGGTGGCGGCGGCCAGCTTGGCATCGCCGCCCCCGATCCAGCGCATGGCAAAAAACGCAAACCCCGCCACGAGCACCAACAGGGCGCAGGCGACGTGCATGGCCACGAGTTCCAAGGGCAGGCCAATCGCCACTGCAGTGAGGGCGAATCCGCCCAGCAGCAGCAGCACCAGCTTGTTGGAAATGCGCATGGTCAGCAGGTCGGACGAGGCCGCGAAGGCCATGGCGAACGGGAAAAACAGCAGCGCAATCGTGGACAAGGCCAATCTCCACCAACGGCAAGATGCCGCCGGGCGCGAGCATGGCGGCTGGTGCTTAAAAAAGACTGAAAACGCGGCCGCTTGCGCCTAACGAGCGCCGGGAACGGCCCGTTCGGGCATAAAGCAGGTCTTGAGGTGCCAAAGCCATTGCGGCGGGGGCGACAGCTTGCGAGGCCAGCTTAACTCGTGCTGGAAAAATGCAAAAGGAAGGGGCGATGCGCTCCCTCCCTTCTGGCCCATGCAGGCAGAAGCCAAATCAAGGGGTCGTCGTTGCAGCGGGAACAACCAGCTTGTTGCTGATGGCGGTAAACACGTTGGTCAGGTTGCCACCCATGGTGGTCACAGCGGCGATGATCGCAACCGAAATCAGCGCGGCGATCAAACCGTATTCAATAGCAGTTGCGCCGGACTCATCCTGCGCGAAACGTGCGAAAATATTCATTCCAGGCTCCTTGCTCACGTCATCGGGTGACGCCATCGTCCGATACGTCACACATCGAACATGTCGGCAAACTACTCGACACTTCTTGAGATTAAGTTAAACGAGCACCCATCAGAAGGGCATTCCGGTCATGGTTTGCTGATGATGATCAATGCCTTAACTGGACAGATTGCTTTTTAGGCAAGGCACGGTAACAGTTCGCGGGGAAGCTACCGGGTTTTACTTGGCGATGCAGTATAAACAGGGCGCGTATTTGTCCAGCAAGCCGATGATCATCGAAGCGGCTCCAGCCAGGGCATTGGCTAATTCTTTACCATTCTAGGTAACCATGCGGTCATTGTACCCGAGTCCGGAACCGCCCATGCGCTCCCGTGTAGCCACCTTTCTTGCCGCTTTCGTCGCCGTGTGTGCTGTGCCGGCTGCCGCACAGGGGGCCGACAGCGGTCCGATCAGCGTCAATGTCAACATGGCCCGGGTGCTGCGCATCAGTGCGCCGGCGGCGACCGTGATCGTGGGCAATCCGGGTATTGCGGATGTGACCATCCAGGATCCCAAGACGCTGGTGCTCACCGGCAAGAGCTATGGGCAAACCAATCTCATTATCCTCGACGCGGCCGGCAGCCCCATTGCCGATACGCTGATCGATGTGGTGCAGATGAGTTCGGGGGTGGTGACGGTTTACCAGGGGTTGCAGCGCACCAGCCTGGCCTGCGCGCCGATCTGCCAGCCCACCATCATGCTGGGCGATGAAAACACCTACACCGCCAATACGCTAGCATCCTCGCAACTGATCAATTCGGCTGCCAACAACTGAGCCGTTTACCTGCGCTTAACTGCCCGGCCAAACTCCGCTTGCCCGGCGGGCGGTCCTAACGCGCGCTTAGGGGCTGACAGGGTATTCCTGACCGCCCAAGCGAGCATCGCCATGATCCGATCACCAGTTTCGCCCATTGGACGACCCAAGGCCTTCCGGACCGGCCGCGCCTTTGCCCGAAACAGCCGGGGGGCAGTGGCGGTTGAATTCGGCCTCCTCGCACTGCCGTTCTTTGCCATCATCGCCGCCCTGTTGCAGACCTCGCTGGTGTTCATGTCCACCCAGGTGCTGGAAAGCGCAGTTCAGGATGCTGCCCGGCTGATCCGCACGGGGCAGGCCAAGCAATCCAGCTTTGATCTGGCGCGCTTTCGCAGCGAGGTGTGCGACCGGCTCTATGGGTTGTTCCCCGATTGTGCGGGGCTGCATATCCGGGTGTCGGTGGTGACCAATTTCGCCACCGCCACGACATCGCCGCCGGTGGATCGCACCTGCACCGACACGTGCAACTGGACGGTTCCGTCCTCGTTCAGCCCCGGCACCGGCTCCAGCATCGTGCTGGTGCAAGCCTATTACCAGTATCCAATCGTGGTGGATCTGGGCGGGCTGGGCCTGGCCGACCTGCCGGGCAGCAAGCGGCTGCTGGGCAGCACGACGGTGTTCCGAAACGAGCCGTTTGCCGGATGAAGCGCTGGCACCACCTCGTTGATCTGATCAGGCGCTGGCGCGAGGACACCGGCGGGGCGGCCGTGGTGGAGTTCGCGCTGATCCTGCCCGTCATGCTCACCCTTTATGTGGGATCGCTGGAAGCCAGCGTGCTGATCACCATGGACCGCAAGGTGCAATCGGTGGCTGGGGCGGTGGGCGATCTGGTGGCGCGCTCGGACGAAGTGGTCACGGCCAGCCAGCTCAACGATTATTTCCAGGCCGCTACGGGCATCCTGGCGCCCTACCCCGCCATCACGCTCAAGCAAGTGGTGACTTCGGTGCAGGTACTGGCCGATGGCACGACAACAGTTGCCTGGTCCGAGGGCTTCAACGGCGGCTCCGAACACACCGTCGGCGTGAGCTATCCGCTACCCGATGCGGTGAAGACCATCGCGTTGGGAAAATACATCATCGTGGCCGAGGCATCGACCTCGTTCCAGCCCCTGATGGGCATAATCTTCACCCAGGATATCCCGCTTTACCGCCAAAGCTTCTTCATGCCGCGCTTTGAAGGCAAAGCCATCGTGTGCAGCGGCTGCTAGGCTCGCTTGCGCCGGTTGGGCGGGCATGGCACAAGCCGGCATTCCCACCAACAGCCAGAAGCCGCCATGACCGATACCCTTATCCCCGTTTTCGACATCGGCGGCGTGTTCGTGGATTGGGACCCCATGTATCTGTTCCGCAAGCTCTTCGAGAGCGAGGAAGAAGCGCTGTGGTTCCACCAGAACATCTGCACGCTGGACTGGAACCTGGAGTTTGACGCCGGCACGGTTTACGCCGAGGGTGTCGCCAAGCTGGTAAGCCGGTTTCCGCGCTATTGGCGCGAAATCCAGGCGTTCGACCTGCGCTGGAAGGAAACGCTGAACGGGTTCATTCCCGGCACGATCGACATCCATGACGAACTGGTCGAGCAGGAAATCCCCACTTTTGCGATCACCAACTTTTCCTGGGAGAAGTGGATGACGTGCCTGGGGGAATGGCCGTTCATCGAGAAGTTCGACGGGGTCGTCGTGTCCGGGCTCGAGGGCCTGGTTAAGCCCGACCCGCGCATCTACCGGCTGTTCTGCGAGCGCTATGGCATGGCCCCCGACAGCTGCGTGTTCATCGACGACAACGAGGCCAATGTGGCTTCAGCGCGCAAATTCGGCATGCATGCGGTGCATTTCACCACCCCCGCAGCGGCGCGGGCCGAGTTGATCGGGCTGGGCCTGCCCCTCAAGGCGCTCTAGCCGTTGGGGCAGGCAGCGGGCCGGCTTCAGCCGAAGCGCCCGCCCCGGCCGATGACCTCGATCTTGTAGCCATCGGGATCGGTGGCAAAAAAGAAGCGCGCGACCTGGGTGTCGCCGTTCTTGAAATCGACGAGCTTGCCGATGGTAAGGCCTTCGGCGCCGAAGCGCTGATATTCGGCGTCGAGATCATCCACGACCACGGCGAGGTGACCATAACCGTCACCGAGTTCGTAGGGCTCGGTGCGCCCCTTGTTGATGGTCAGCTCCAGCTCAAAGGCCACTGCCTCGCCCCGCATATATACGAGGGTGAAGTCGGGGAAATCGAGCCGGTCGGCAATTTCAAGGCCAAAGGCGCGACGATAGAAGTCGACGGAGCGCTCTTCATCGAGGACGCGGATCATGGTGTGGACGAGCTTGGCCATTTACTTGGTCCCATACATGCGGTCGCCGGCATCACCGAGGCCGGGCACGATATAGCCCTTCTCGTTGAGATGGCTGTCGATGGAGGCGGTGAAAACCGGCACATCGGGATGGGCCGTGGTGAAGCGCCTGACGCCTTCGGGTGCGGCCAAAAGGCACAGGAAGCGGATATTGTTGGCGCCGCGCTCCTTGAGCTTGTCGATGGCGGCGGTGGCGGAGTTGGCGGTGGCGAGCATGGGATCCACCACGATCACCAGCCGGTCCTCGAGATTGGACGGCGCGTTGAAGGAGTATTCCACCGGCTCGAGAGTTTCGTGGTCGCGGTACAGCCCGATAGGGGCGTCGCGCGCGGCGGGCACCAGGTCGAGCATGCCTTGGAGCAAACCATGGCCGGCGCGAAGGATG
>JAQGKH010000218.1 GCA_028290225.1 Devosia sp.
TTCTGTCGGGCCTGATCAACTTTGCCGTCCAGGAACTTGCAGTGACAGGGCTGCCTTGGGCCCCGCTCATGGTTTCCATTCTGGCGGGAACGGCGGCAGGCTTTGCGGCCAAATACGTGCTGGACAAGAACTGGATCTTTTACGACAGCTCCAGTTCGCACAAGGAAGAGGCGCGCAAGGTGGGGCTGTACGGCTTGTTCAGCGTTTTCACGACCATCGTGTTCTGGAGCTTCGAGATCGCGGCCTGGACCATCTGGCAGACCGATATGGCCAAATATGCCGGCGGCGCGCTGGGGCTCGCCATCGGTTATGTCGCCAAATACTGGCTTGACCGCCGCTTTGTGTTCCGGACCGAGGCGTCCTGATGCGGCTGGATGGCTGGGGGCGCTTTCCGACGCATGAAGGGCGGACGGTTGCCGTGGCGGCACCGCGCGAGCTGGGGCCGCTGCTGCGCGATGGCGCGGGGCTCGTCGCCCGGGGCAATGGGCGGGCCTATGGCGATGCCGCCATGGGCGAAGCACTCACGGTGCTGGGCCGCGGGCTCAACCGCATGACAGCGTTTGACCCGGTGAGCGGCAATCTCACGGTTGAAGCGGGCGTGCTTCTGTCGGAAATCCTCGATGTTTTCGTGCCGCGCGGATTTTTTCCGCCGGTGGTGCCCGGGACCAAGCTCGTGACGGTGGGCGGCATGATCGCGTCCGACATTCACGGCAAGAATCATCACCGTGACGGCGGGTTCGGGGCTTATCTGCAAAGCCTTGATCTGGTGCTGCCCAGCGGCGAAACGGTGCATTGTTCGCGCGAGGAAAATGCCGAGCTGTTTTTCGCCACCATCGGCGGCATGGGCCTGACCGGCATCATCGCGCAGGCGACCATGACGCTGCGGCCGATCGAAACGGCCTGGATCGATCAGCGCACGATCATTGCCCCGGACCTGGGCGCGGCACTGCAGGCGCTCGATGACTCCAATGACGCGACCTATTCCGTCGCATGGATCGACTGCATTGCCGGCGGCGCGGCTCTCGGGCGCTCGCTGGTTTATGTGGGCGAGCACGCCACGCGCGAGCAGTTCGCTGCAGCGCAGTCGCAGCGGGGAGTGTTGGCGCCGGCGGCGCGGGCCCGGCTTGGAGTGCCGCTTGAATTACCCAGCTGGACGCTGAATCGCGCCTCGGTCATGGCGTTCAACGAAGTGTATTTCCGCGCCGGTTCGCGCAAGGAACAGGCGCTGGTGCATTTCAACCCCTACTTCTTTCCGCTCGATGGCGTGGACCAGTGGAACCGCATCTATGGTCGGCGCGGGTTCCTGCAGCACCAATGCGTGGTGCCGCCCGATAATGCCCATGCCGTGCTGAGCGAAATTCTCGATCGCTTCTCGCGTTCGGGCAAGGCGTCGTTTCTTGCGGTGCTCAAGAAGCTGGGCAATGGCACCGGCCCCCTGTCGTTTCCCATACCGGGCTATACGCTGGCTCTGGATGTGCGGGTCACCGACGAGATCTTCACCCTTCTCGATGAGATCGATGCTATTGTGGTGCGCGCCGGGGGCCGGCTGTATCTCACCAAGGACGCACGGCAATCGCGACAGACCTTCGAGGCCGGTTATTCCCGGCTTGGCGAGTTCCGCCAGATGCGCCGCTCCATCGGCGCCGAGGGTCGGCTGCAATCCCGTCTTTCCAGCAGGCTAGGTATATAGGTTTATGTCCAAGACGCTTCTTTTGATCGGCGCCACTTCCGATATCGGCCATGCCACTGCCGGGGCTTATACGGCCCAGGGCTGGAGCGTGCTGTTGACGGCCCGCAACCCCGAGGGAGCCGAGCGCAACCGCGCCGATCTTGCGGCCCGCAGCGGCGGCGCAGTGTCGCTGCATGCGCTGGATGTGACCGACACAGATGGGTTCGAGGGCTTTATCAGCGGCCTGCCGGCGCTGCCCGATACGGTGGTGTGCGTGGTGGGTGAAATGGGTGAGCAGGAGCGCGCCCAAAACGACATGGCCCATGCGAGCATGGTGATGCGGACCAATTTCGAGGGACCAGCGCTGCTGCTGGGCCTGCTGGCCGAAAAGTTCGAGGCTCGGGGCTCTGGCGCCATTGTGGGCGTCAGTTCCGTGGCGGGGGATCGCGGTCGCGGCTCCAATTATGTTTATGGCGCGGCCAAGGCTGGCTTGACCGCGTTCCTGTCCGGACTGCGCAATCGCCTGTCGCAGACCGGTGTGCGCGTGGTGACCGTGAAGCCCGGGTTTGTGCGCACGCGCATGACTGCCGGGATGAAGCTGCCGCCACTGCTGACGGCCGAGCCGCAGGAAGTGGGCGAGGCCATCTTCAAGGCGGCAGAAGGCAGCCGCGCACGCGACGTCATCTATGTGCGCCCGATCTGGCGCCTCGTGATGCTGGTGATCAAGTCCATTCCCGAACCGGTTTTCAAGAAGCTTCGGCTCTAGCATGACCTCGACGCTGGCCAATACGGATGGGGTGCGCCAGCCAGGGCGCAGCTTGTGGCGGAGGCCGGCACTGCTGATCTTCGGCATCGGGCTGGTTCTTGCCCTGATCCTCGCCCTGCCCGGGGAAACGGTGGCAACGCGGGCGCTCGAGGACCTGTTTGGAACCCTCGATGGCGCCCATCGGATAGCTTGGGGCGAGGTGCCGAACCGGGATTTCCACTCGGCTCTCGGACCCCTTGTTTACTATCTCCCAGCGCTGGGCTTTGGCTTGAGCGGCAGCTATGGCGCGGCCATGCCGCTCGGAATGGCCCTGTTGCTGGTGGTGGTTGCCGGCATCGGCGCCCATGTGCTGAGTTCGCGGCTCCATCCGGCGCTGGCGCTGCTCCTGGCAGCGTTCCTGTTTGTGGTGTTCGCGGCGCCCATGCATCTGGGCGAGGGCGTTACGGCGCTGTCGTTCCTGTTTTTCTATAACCGCATCGGCTGGGTGTGCCTGGCGCTGCTGCTGGTGATGTATGTCGAGCCGGCCAGGCGCAGCCAGCGGAGCACGGGGCTCGACATTGCCTGCGCGACGATCCTGCTGCTGGTGATGGTTT
>JAQGKH010000240.1 GCA_028290225.1 Devosia sp.
GGCCGAGGAGAAATCGGCGAACAGCGCGCCGACATCGCCGCCGGCTCCGGCCTTGGTTTCCATCGAATGATCGGTGCGATCCATGCGTTATCCTTTTGGGTTGCTGCGAAGGGTTTGCGTCGCCGCCACAATGGCGGCGCCGGTTGAAAGCGTGGCCGAGCGCGCGATCCGCGCATCGTCCATCATGGGGAAAGTGACGATCGAGACTTCAAACAGGTCGATCTGCCAAAGCCGGCGATGGCCGGTGCCGGGGTCGCGCGTGGCTTTCACCGTGCGAAAGCCGATGGACAAGCCATCCAGCGCCCGCGCTTCGATCAGCCGCCGCAGCGCATCGGCGCGCGGCACCCCGCCCACCAGCCGCCCGGCAACAAACAAGCCGTGGCTGTCTTCGCCAATGGCTTCCCAGATGCCCACCGGCTCCTTGGGATCGTGCTGGAACAAGAGCCGGATGCGGTCGCGCCGCTTGCCGAGACTGTGCGCAAAAGCGCCAGGCATGACGATGTCGCCCCCACCATCGAGCCGCCCGAACACGCTGGCATAGCCCGAAAAGCGCCCATCGGCGTCGATTGGAATGCCCGGCATCAGCGCTTGCCACCACCGCCGCCCGCACCCTTGCGGGGCGAGGCTTGCGCGGGGCGGTCACTGCCCTTGCCGCTCCCCAGCGTTCCCGCCAGGTTCCAGGCAAATTGCCGGAAGGTCTGCTGCGCTTGACCGCGGCTTTGCTTGTCGGCCATGGGTCAGTCTCCCTTTCTGAACAGGCGATTGAGATTGGCGATTTCGGTGACGAAGTCGTTGAAGCGGCGATTGGCAGAGGCCAGCTCCTTGAGCGTCCACACCAGCAGCGCGCTGGAACTGGTCGCCCACAGGAACAGCGCCAGATGTGCCAGATCACCCCGCTCCACGACGGTTTTGGTCAGGTCGGTCATGGTGATCTCCAGGCAAAGAAAAAGCCCCCGGAAGGGGGCTGATAGGTCTTGCAAGATGCTGGTTATAAGCGGCTACGTCAGACGCAGCCGCAAAAGACTTTCGGCCGTGGCCCTATCGCGCTGCTCAACGCCAACCAATCCCATCTCCATCGTGGCGACGTCGCCCAAATATTTGGCCAGCACACTCGCGGAGGTATGACGCTGCAAAAGCCCAAGGATGGTGGGTAGATACCGGTCGTACTCATCCTGCGCCGCCGCCTCTTCCCTGACGCCAATCGGATCCCATTCGGCTAGGAGCAGTGTACGGATGGATTGCAGTTGGCTTTGATGATCCATTTTTATCTCGGCCATAAAGTGATGACTTCCCCAAATGGGTTTAGCACCACAACGGCATTGGCACCGTAATATTTCCAGGAGTGTGGAGTGGAACCCGCTGTCACCCTGATGGGGTTGTTTAGGGCGTCATTTATATCGCCCGCCGAGATTCGGCGGTTAATCGTTTGGTTTATGCCGTGCTTTGTAAAACCCATCGGCATCCACGCAACTAGAAGCCGTTGGCCGACCGTTGCAGGCCGCAACGGCTTTGAACTGCCTGAACCGGTAACCCACTGCCCGCCTTCCGGCGTGCCCCGCGGTGCCCGAGGCTGATCCTGCCGGTACTTTCGCACCAGATCATAAAGCGCGCGCCCAAACCGCCTTCGTGCTAAGTAAAGCCGCAAATCCGCGGTTTCGCACCGCAATTCGAGCGATGCTGGCTCCCGCCACATCACGCCCGCTCCCCGACCCCGATCCCCAGCATCTGGCGCTTTTCCGCATCGCTAAGAAAATCCGCGCCACCGACCCGCGCCCACAGCGCCGCCCGGTCCTCGGCCAGCGCCTCGACGCCATCGAAATCGGGCGTGATCACCGCCCCGCCAAAAGCCGGCGAGAGCCAGTTGCTCAAATCATCGGCCACCCGCACGACCAGCGGGATCAGCGTTGCCGCCAAAGGGCGCGGTTGGCTTCGGCGAGATTGGCATAGGTGTTGTCGCCGGGAATGCCGAGCAGCATGGGCGGCACCCCGAAGGCCAGCGCGATATCGCGAGCCGCCGCGTGCTTGGCCTCGATGAAGTCCATGTCGCGCGGGCTGAGGGCAATGGTTTTCCAGTCGAGCCCGCCTTCCAGCACCATGGGCCGGCCGGCATTGGCGGCCCCGGCGAACCCCGCTTCCAGCTCGCTCTTGAGCCGCTCGAACTGCTCGGGGCTGAGATGACCGCCGGCGCTGGAATAGACCAGCGCACCCGAGGGCCGCGCCGCGTTGTCGAGCAGCGCCTTGTTCCATTCGCCTGCCGCATTGTGGATATCGAGGCTGGTTTGCGCTGCTTCCAGCGGGGCCATGCCGTAATGATCGTCCGCCGGATGAAACAGCGCCATGTGCAAAATGGCGGGCAGCGGCTCCGCGTCCTGGCGCAGCCGCATCGTGCGCCCGCCTGCCGTGTAATCATAGGCCACCGGCCAGCCATCGCTGCCGGCCACCACCTTCATGCGGTCGGGCCGCAGGCAAAACAGCGCCCGCACTTCCCCATCCACCACCGCCGCCTGCAGATAGGCATTCCCCGCGGTCTGCAGATAGGCATAAACCGCTTCGAGCATTTCCCCGCCCGATTGGCGCCCATTCGGCCGCCCCAGCAGCCGGGTCAGTGGGTGATCGTCGAGCCGCTGCCCGCCCTCGCTCACCACCAGGGGCACCCGATTGGCGGCTTCGGCGATCAGCCGGATGCAGCGATACA
>JAQGKH010000264.1 GCA_028290225.1 Devosia sp.
CCAGAGGGGTGGGCAATGATCTGTCCACGCCCCGCCCGGAATGGGGCTTTGCGGGCCTCAAGGCGGGGGACCGGTGGTGCCTGCTGGCGGACCGCTGGGCACAGGCGCTGCACGCGGGGCAGGCGCCCCGCGTCTTCATGCACTCAACCAATGCGGCGGTGCTGGGCTTGCTGCGGCTTGCGGATCTCAAGGCCCATGCACGCGACCTGAACTGAGCCCCGAGGGCTCAGTAGAGATCCTCGATGATCATGGGGTGCTCGTTCTCGACGCGTACCGGATTGCGCAAGGGCGCGCCGAACTGGCTTTCCTCGATTTCGAAGATGTCGTTGGCCTGGGTGGCGATGCCATCGGCAAAGCTCAGCGTTGCCGTGCCGAACATATGCACATGCACATCGCCGGGTTGGCGGAACAAGCCATACTTGAAGTGGTGATATTCCAGGTTGGCGATGGTGTGGCTCATATTGGCCTCGCCCGACAGGAACGGCTTTTCCCAGATCACGGCGCCATCGCGATAAATGCGGGACATGCCCTCGATGTGGTCGGGCAGGTCGCCGACCCGCAATTCGGGGCCAAAGGCGCAGGCGCGCAGCTTGGAATGGGCCAGGTAAAGATAATTCACCCGCTCCGTGACGTGATCGGAAAATTCATTGGCCAGGGCAAAGCCGAGGCGGCGCGGCTGCCCATTGGCGTCGATCAGGTAGATGCCGGCGATCTCAGGCTCCTCGCCTGCGTCCAGCGCAAAGGAGGGAGAGGGAATGGGATGGCCGGGATTGACCACGCTGGTGCCGTTGCCCTTGTAGAACCATTCGGGCTGCACGCCACGCGCGCCGGCTTCGGGCTTGCCGCCCTCGAGCCCCATCTGGAACATCTTCATGGAATCGGTCAGCTGCTCGGCGGGCTTGGCGGAGCCGCCCTTGTGCATGGCGTCGCGGGTGGCGGCGGAGCCCAGATGGGTCAGCCCCGTGCCGGTGAGGTAAAGATGAGCCGGATCGGGATGATCGATCGGGGCGAGCAGGCGCCCCTCGGCGAGCAGGTCATGGCGGTTCACCACCGCACCAAGCCCGCGTTGGGCCACCAGCGCGCCCAGGCCGATGCCGGCCGCCAAAGCGGAGGTGGCCAGTTCGTAGACGGTAGCGGTGCCGTTCACCTGGCGGGCCGCGTCGCCCTCGACGGCCGCAATGGCGCGAGCGCCCGATTGATCATAAAACTGGATGAGATTCACGGGTTTGCTCCTCAAGGGCCTTGTGGGTTCGTTGCGTGCATAAAGCGCATCGACGGGCTGCGGAGCAAGCCCCCTTGTGCGGGCGGAAGCGACAAGAACTGGTTGGGGCCAAAAGCTGCTGCGACTGGACCTGCAGCCGGTATAAAAGGCGCCTTTTTGCGCTTGACAGCAATGAAACAAAATGAGAACAAATAGGGCACATTCACTGCACCGATCTTCTGAAAACGGGCGCGTTGCGCCCTGCTCCGGAGCGTGGAATAAGGAGAGACACGAATGGCAAATGCACCGCTTCGGATCGTTGAAGGTGGATCAATGGACAAAGACAAGGCTCTCGCCGCGGCGCTGAGCCAGATCGAGCGTAATTTCGGCAAGGGCTCGATCATGCGGCTTGGAGAAGCCGCATCGATTGAGGTCGAGGCGATTTCGACGGGGTCATTAGGGCTCGATATCGCCCTGGGTATCGGTGGCCTGCCCAAGGGCCGCATCGTCGAGATCTTCGGGCCGGAAAGCTCGGGCAAGACGACGCTGGCGCTGCATGTGATCGCCGAGGCGCAGCGCAAGGGCGGCATTTGCGCCTTCGTGGATGCCGAGCACGCGCTGGATCCAATCTATGCGCGCAAGCTGGGCGTCAATGTGGATGATCTGCTGATCTCCCAGCCCGATGCCGGTGAACAGGCGCTGGAAATTACCGATACGCTGGTGCGCTCGGGCGCGATCGACGTGCTGGTGGTGGATTCGGTGGCGGCATTGACGCCCCGGGCCGAACTTGAAGGCGAGATGGGCGATTCGCTGCCGGGTCTGCAGGCGCGGCTGATGAGCCAGGCCATGCGCAAGCTGACCTCCTCGATCTCCAAGTCCAAGTGCCTCGTGATCTTCATCAACCAGATCCGCATGAAAATCGGCGTGATGTATGGTTCGCCCGAAACCACGACGGGCGGCAATGCGCTCAAGTTCTATGCTTCCGTGCGGCTCGATATCCGCCGCATCGGGGCGATCAAGGACCGTGAAGAGATCGTGGGCAACCAGACCCGCGTCAAGGTGGTCAAGAACAAGCTGGCCCCGCCGTTCCGCCAGGTCGAGTTCGACATCATGTATGGTGAAGGCATTTCCAAGACGGGCGAATTGCTTGATCTCGGGGTCAAGAGCGGCGTGGTGGAAAAGTCGGGTGCCTGGTTCTCCTATGACAGCCAGCGCATGGGGCAGGGCCGCGAAAATGCGCGCCAGTTCCTCAAGGATAATCCGGCGGCGGCAGCGACCATCGAGCAGGGCGTTCGCGAAAGCTCCGGGTTGCTGGGCGAAGTGTTGCTGGTCTCGGGCGGTGACGACAGCGCCGACGACAGCGAATAAGCAGTTCCCATGCAGGGTAAGGAGAAGGCATCGCGC